>NZ_JAQOSO010000084.1:0-73728 GCF_030068505.1 Roseofilum capinflatum BLCC-M114 | reverse complement strand
ATTTCCCTAGACGCTGCTGAATCTTTGCTCTTAGAAACGCCACAACCGGATATTTTAGAACAACTTCAGCAAGGCAGTTTATCCTTAGATGATGCGGAAAACTTATTACTATCGGGTTTAGATTTACCGCAAGCATCCCTTCAAGATAAACCAACCCAAAATACCGATATTGCCATTATTGGCCTCTCTTGCCGATATCCAGGGGCGAAAAATGGGGAAGAATTCTGGGAAAATCTCAAAAATGGGATCGATACCATTGAAGAAGTTTCCCCTGATAAATGGCCCCATGAATCCTGGTACGATCCCGATCCGAATAATCCCCATACCTCCTATTCTAAATGGAGCGGTTTTATTGACGATGTGGATAAATTCGATCCCTTTTTCTTCCAAATTGCGCCCAGTGAAGCGCAATATATGGAACCTCAACATCGCATTTTCCTAGAAGAAGCCTATCATGCCATTGAAGATGCCGGTTATGCAGCAGATGCCTTAAAAGGGCAATCCTGCGGCGTATTTGTGGGAGCAGCAAATGGGGATTATACAGAAATTTTACTCCGTTCGGGAACCCATACCAATCGTCAAGTCTTAACCGGAAATTCGGTTTCCGTTTTACCCGCACGAATTGCTTATTTTTTGGACTTGCGCGGCCCGGTGATGGCCATTGAAACCGCTTGCTCCTCTTCCCTCGTTGCCATCCATCAAGCCTGCGAAAGCATCCAGAACGGAGAGTGTGAAATGGCACTAGCGGGCGGCATTACCCTGATGTTAACCCCGACCCAAAACATTGTCACCAGCCAATATAGAATGCTTTCCCCTGAAGGAAGATGCCGCACATTTGACGCTTCTGCTTCTGGTATTGTCTGGAGTGAAGGCTGCGGCATTGTGGTATTAAAAGCATACAGTCAAGCACGGAGAGACGGCGATCGCATCTATGGCATCATTAAAGGCTCTGGCATCAACTACGACGGCAAAACCAACGGCATCACCGCCCCCAGTGGTCAATCTCAACTCAATTTAGAGAAAAAAGTCTATGAAAAATTTGCCATTGATCCCTCCACCATTAGCTACGTCGAAGCCCATGGAACCGGCACACCATTAGGCGACCCCATCGAAGTTGAAGCCCTCACAGAAGCCTTTTCTAGCTATACAAATTCTAAACAAACTTGCCCCATTGGGTCAGTGAAAACCAACATTGGTCACACCGCTTGGGCTGCTGGAGTTGCCAGTGTAATTAAAGCCGTTTTATGCTTAAAAAATCGGCAACTGGTTCCCTCCATTCACTTTAATCAACCCAACCCCCATATTGACTTTAGCAATAGTCCTTTTTATGTCAATACTGAACTCAAAGAATGGAAACACCCAGAAGATCAACCCCGACGAGTTGCTGTAAGCTCCCTCGGATTTAGTGGCACAAATGCCCACGCTATTCTAGAAGAAGCGCCCAGAATTCAACCTCCCGATTTAAACCGTCCAGATCGCCCCCTCCATGTCCTCACTCTATCCGCTAAATCCGAAGGATCGCTACAAGCTCTGATGCGCTCCTATCAGCAGAACCTCGAAACCGCAAGGGATTCAGAGATTGCCCATATTTGTTATAGTGCCAATGTGGGGCGATCGCACTTCAATCACCGTTTGGCTCTAGTCGCCCAAACCCCACAAGAATTCGCCGAAAAACTGCGCCAGCATCAAACTGGAGAATCCCCTGCCAACCTATTCACCCAACAGCTCTTAACCTCTCGCAAACCCAAAATCGCCTTCCTCTTCACCGGCCAGGGTTCCCAATACATCAACATGGGCAAACAACTCTATGAAAACTCCCCTATTTTCCGTCAAGCCCTCGATGAATGTAACCAAATTTTAACCCTAGAATTCAATCAACCCCTACTGCCTCTCCTCTATCCAGAAACCTCTCCAGAATCCCCCTTACTCGACCAAACCCAATATACTCAACCCGCCCTATTTGCGATCGAATACGCCTTAGCAAAACTCTGGCAATCCTGGGGAATTCAACCCCAAATTCTCATGGGTCATAGCGTCGGAGAATATGTCGCCGCTACCCTTGCCGGAGTCTTTAGCTTACGTGATGGACTCAAATTAATTGCCACACGCGGCCAACTCATGCAACAGTTACCGGCTGGCGGTACAATGGTCGCAGTCATGGCATCAGAAGAAACCATTCGCCCCCTCTTAAATTCCCATCAAAGCATTGATATTGCTGCCATTAACGGCCCCGAAAGTGTGGTCATTTCCGGCAAATTAGAACCCATCAACACTCTAGTTCAACAGTTACAAACTCAAGGCATAAAAACAAAACAACTGCAAGTCTCCCATGCCTTCCATTCCTCCTTAATGGAACCCATGTTACGCAACTTTGAAGCTGTTGCCCATCAAATCACCTACCATCCCCCCCAAATCCCCATAATTTCAAATGTCACGGGATCAAAAATCGATCAACAAATTTGCACCCCCCAATATTGGGTCAATCATGTTAGAAATCCCGTCAGATTTGCCCAAGGAATGGATATCCTCTCTCAGGAAAAATACGATATTTTCCTCGAAATTGGCCCCCATCCTATCCTATTAGGCATGGGTCGTCGATGTGTCGATCCAGAATTGGGGATTTGGTTACCCTCTCTGCGTCGTGGAGTAGATGACTGGCAACAAATTCTCTCCAGCTTGGCAGAACTCTATAGCCAAGGTATTAAAATTGATTGGTCGGGATTTGATCAACCTTATCCTCGCCAGAAAGTTGCCTTACCCCTTTATCCCTTTGAACGTCAACGCTATTGGATTGATGAGCAAAATAATAACCCGCTTTTCAATGCCTTAAATCCTGAAAATATCGATCGTTTAGTTACTCAGATCGAAAAAACCGGCGAACTTTCCGCCAAAGAAGTGAAATTACTCCCCAAACTCCTGAAACTTCTCCAGGAACAAAGCCAGGATAACCCTGAAATCCCATCACAAACTGAACCCAAAATCCCCATCTCTCGATCTTCTAGTATTTTCCAGCAACTCGACCAGACTCCCCCAGAAGAATATCCCCAGGTTTTACTGTCATACTTGCAAAATGAAGCCCGTAAAATTCTCAAAGTTAGCCAGAACCATCACTTCAATCTACACCAGTCTATCCTCGATTTAGGCTTCGACTCTTTGAGTGCCATGGAACTGAAAAATAAAGTCGAAAAAGACTTAAACCTGACTCTACCCGCTAGTCAAATTATGAGCGGCCCCAGTACCTTGGAATTAGCAGAATTCATCACGGCTTCTCTTCAAGATTCGGCACAATTTTCTCCCAAATCTGAACGGAATAAAAACCCAGACACTCCCTGGATAGCCTATCACCAACCTAAACCCGATGCACTGGTGCGCTTATTCTGTTTCCATCCTTGGGGTTCGAGTGCGTCTCTATTTAAGGATTGGTCAGCAGAACTGCCTTCACAAATCGAAGTTTTACCCATTCAACTTCCCGGCCGTCAACAAAGGATGCATGAGAAAGCATTGACTGATTTCACCCACCTCTTGCAGGGTTTAGGGGAAGTTTTTCCTCCTTATTTTGATAAGCCTTTTGCCTTCTTCGGTCATAGTATGGGGGCGATTATTGCATTTGAGCTTGCCCATTTCTTGAATCAAAAACATCAAATTCAACCGATACACTTGTTTTTAGGAGGAGCGAAACCTCCGTCAGATATGTCTTATCTCGATCATCTTGCTTCTTTATCAGAGAAGGAAAAATTAGATTACTTTACTAGGGTGGCAGAAATTCCAGAAACAATTTATAACGAGCCGTCTATATTCAACGAGTTACTCAAGGTCTTTAAAGCGGATATTCAGCTCATTCAAAGCTATCAACTTTCAGATAAAGATCCTCTCAGTTGTCCCATTTATAGCTTGAGTGGTATAGACGATCCAGTGGTTACGGAATCAGAACTCTCCCAATGGTCTAGCTGTACGACGGATCTGTTTCAAATGCAACGATTGCCGGGTAAACATATGTTTTTCCAGCAAAGTCAGAACTCTATTTTAGGGATTATTAAGGAACAACTGTTGTAAGATAAAGCCAGTATCAAGTTATTCTGTTATGATGAAAAATTTGATGACAATTTTGCTGTTTCGGATTATAATATCAACAATCCTTTTTTATAGAATAGCGTAAAAAATGGCAACTCAAGAGCAATTTGTAGGAACCTGGAAACTTCTAGAGTTTAAATCTATTGACTCAGAACAAAACGAGATTTATCCCATGGGTAAAAATCCTACAGGATATATCATGTATCTCCCTAATGGATATATGTCTGTATCTTTTATGATGAGCGATCGCGCAACCATGGATTTGACCCCTGAAGAAGTACAAGACCTCAAAAATATTAAACCTGGACTGAAATTGATCCAAAAATTGCCTAAATTTATTAAAGCTACCTTACGCTACTTCAAAGCGAGTAGAAACTATGTATCTTATGCGGGTACATACGAGATTAAAGATCAGCAAGTGATTCACCATTTAGATGTTAGTTTAATTCCAGATTGGGTCAATACTGATTTAATCCGTAATTTTGAATTTGTAGACGATAAACTAATTTTGAGTCCTCCAGTCATGGGAGGCGTTTCTTCCGCTCTGACTTGGCAACGCGTTCATTAATTATTTTGATTTCTAGGATTGAGAGCAAAGGTACAGCGCTTTGCGCTGTTAAGTAATGAGTAAGAAAGTCCCTCTGAGTGTTGTGTAAGGGCAGATTGAGGGAGATTCAAATGTACCCCATAGCAGCGAAAATTGCGGTAATGGTAATCGTGGAGAACAGCATCGGGTGGCGATCGCCCGCTAACTCCAATCCCTGATTAAAGTGATCTTTAGCACCACATTTTTGAGGTTCTGTTAGGAAAAACCGTCGCGATCGCTTACCCTACAAGAGTTCTAGAACTTAAGGGGTGACCAGGGTCTTCTCTAGAGAATAATCTGATACCCAATATCTTGTAAGAGCGCTAAATCGAGACGGGTAGGGAATTGGCGCACCGCAGAGGGAATCATGGGATCGAGTAAGGACTCTCCAGAGATGCCATTGGGTAAAAAGTGGTCTTCGATATGGGACAAATCCTCAGCTAAGGGAACGCCTAAACCTTCGGTAATGACTAGGGCATTGGGCCCCATGAAAGTTTGACCAGATATCCACTGGTTAAAGGCTTGGGTGTTGCCAATACCGAGAATATGGCCCAGTTCGTGAGTCGCAACGGTCATTAAATCTACTTGTCCTGGGGGAATATCATTATGGGTGTGGGGGGTGGGATCGATAAACCAATTAGTAGTTGAATTAAAGCTGATGTGACCTGTCCAAGGTTCAAAGTTGGGGCTGTTAAACCGAATATCCAGGTCACTATCGGCAGTCCAAGCAGCACTAGGCCCGGCTTGGGCAATGGTCTGGGAGGCTAGGGGCGCTGTACCGACAAAGACGAGGATATCATCAATGGGGCGATCTAGGCTGAAGGATACTGTACCTCCAGTGGTTGGATTTTTGATGTAAATGGGGGTTCCGGGGGCCAGATCGGTAAATTCATCGAGAATATGGCGCTCCCAGAAGGAGGCGGCGGTTTCTAGGATTTGGCGACGGTTGGGGTCGTTGAAAAAGCCACTGTGGTCAAATCGGTAGTCAAATTCGATGTTAAAGGAGCTGGGGGTTTGGGGAGCAGCTAGGAGTAAGGGGGACTCGGATTGGGCGGTTTGGGTGAGGGTGGAGGGGAGCGGATCGCTGATAAAGTCTTCGGCGGTGAGTTGGTTGGGATGAATACCGGGTAAAATGGCGAGGGTTTGGCCGGTGCGTAGGTCTTGAATGAGGGTTGTACCGGTTAAGTTGTCGGTTCCTAAAGCGATGATCAGGCGATCGCTGGTTAATCCCCCTTGGAGTTGAATATAGTCTTGACCGTCTTCAAAGTCGAGTATCCAATCTGCTGCGGTTGGGTTTTCGGGTGAGAGTTGGCTGAGGATAAAGATGTCTTGACCTTCACCCCCAATCAGCAGGTCTGAACCGAGGTCTCCGGAAAGGCGATCGCTGCCTCTATCTCCATGCAGGGTATCATTTCCTTGACCTCCATGGAGCAGATCCGAGTCTTGCCCGCCATAGAGGAGATCTTGCCCCAGATTGCCGTTGAGGGTATCTGAGCCTTGATTGCCGGCGATCCAATCGTCTCCGGCATCAGCAATGATGCGATCGCGGCTTGGGGTTCCGATCAGAGTATCAGCGCTAGGGGTTCCGGCGATCGCCACCTCCATCGCCGATCCGGGAGTCAAAACAGACTCTAATTCAGAGTTATGAATTAACATATAGTTCAGAATTTTTATTGAATCTTTAGTATAGATTTCATGAAGTCCTGCTGTGAATCCGCAAAAACCCATAAAGAATATCCGTATTAAAATGGTTGATTAAATACCGTGTTTTTCGGGTAGAGGAAGAACAGCAAGGGCCCGATCGAACGGATTTCATGCTGAACTGAAAACAATGTGCTACGCTATGTGAAAATATTTTTGCAATTCATTATATCCATGAGCAAGGTTCTGGTGTTAAATGCCTCTTACGAACCGCTCAATATCGCTACCTGGCGACGGGCGGTTGTTTTGTTGCTCAAGGGAAAAGCCGAACAAGTGGAACACAATGGTAAATTATTGTGTCCCGGTTTTCCCTTACCAACCGTAATTCGACTGCGGCACTATATCCGAGTTCCCTATAAAGAAATTCCTTTGACCAGACGAAATATCTTATACAGGGATTCCCATTCCTGTCAATATTGTGGACAGAAGGGAGAAGGGTTAACCCTCGATCATGTGATTCCGCGATCGCGCGGAGGAGGCGAGACTTGGGAAAACTTAGTTACGGCCTGTGTACGCTGTAATGTCAGAAAAGGAAACCGAACTCCAGAAGAAGCCTTCATGAGTTTATCTCATCCCCCGCGAAAACCATACAGCAGTCTCTATTTTGAGCTGCACAAGCATGTGACGAGCGGTACACATCAAGAATGGAAAAAATATGTGATTGGCATCTAAACCCCTGATTGAATAGTCAGGGGTTTTTTAAAACCTTGGTTATGGGTAATGGTCTAGCTCTCTAGAACAGTTCATTACCCATACAGTAGACCCTATGGGGCGATCGGCACTTGACTATGGGTATCAATAATATCTCGGAAAAACTCGACCACTAAATCTTCGTTAACGGGAGTGACCCCTTCCGGGCCAAACCAGCGATTAACCACGGCTACATCGTCTGGGCGCTCCATCAGGTAACCTTGCATGAATTTAGCCAGGGTATAGTTCACCAGATCGCGGAAGGTAGAGTTATCTTCGGGCATCATACAGGCAATCCCTTCACGGGTATAGGGAATGTCCGGTACAACGCTGAACTCATCAGGATCGCCAGCCGTTTTCCGTAATCCTTCTAACAGAATTCCATCCCAAGCAAAGGCATCGATTTCTCCTTCTTGCAGAGCGGCTAATCCTTCCGCACTACCGCGCATGGGAACCAAATCCGCATCGGGTTGAATCAGTTGAATCACTTGCTCGTTGGTGGTTCCCAGCAATACCCCTACTTTTTTCCCACTTAAAGATTCTGGCGACCCTAATGTATCCCCTTGTTTGACCAGTAAACGAGTACCAGTGACAGCATAGCTGAGAGAGAAATCTACAAAAATATCCCGATCCCAAGTAAAACTGGTGACTCCACAGACCAAATCAACGGTGCGATTCGTAATCGAAGGAATCCGAGTATCGGGAGTCACTTCCACTAATTCTAAGGTGATTTCTTTACCCAGTTGGGCTTCTATTTCCTGTCGAATTCGGTCAAGCATATCAATTGAATAGCCCACCAACTCTTCTTCCTCATTAATATAAGCAAAGGGAGCTGTATGGGTTCGAGTCCCTGCCGTTAGTACCCCTGTACGCATGACTTTTTCCATCACGGTTTCGGCCCAACTGGGTAAGGATAGGCTGCCTGAAAACAGTAGAGTTAGGGCGGCGATCGCCAAATTTTGTTTCATTGTTGTTTCTTACCGGATTCACCAATCTGATCAATCATACTCAAGTCTAATCGAGTTTGTAGAAAACTTGAATTTATCCTCTGAACTTGTGGAAAAGCACCGGGAAACTGTGGAAAAACAACCTATTCTGTGGAAAACTTTGAAAAACGATCCCGATCGGCTCACGATGGAAACGTAATTCGATCGCAATGATAATCAGGGGGTTCCACATGAATGAGAACACGGACGGGGTGATATTTATCCTCTAAGTGAGCTTCTACGGCTTCAGTAATTTCATGGGAACTGGCCACATCGATCGCATCAACAATTAAATGCATTTCAATAAAGACTTGACGACCGACCACACCCCGCGAGGCAATATCATGACAGTTAATGACCCCTGGGACTTCCATGACTATATCGTGGATGGCTTCAGGGGCGATCGCGATTTCATCCACGAGCCAGGGTAAATTATCCTTCAGGACTTCCCAACCACTATAAAATACCAACACAGCCACCGGAAATGCTAACAAGACATCGAAGAGGGGATATCCCAGCACCACCCCAATTAATCCACCTAAAACCATAATGGTGACCCAAACATCACTCATGGTATGTTTAGCATCGGCCATTAAAATCCCACTACCAATGCGTTGACCGACTCCCCGCTCATAGAAGGCAACAAAAATATTAATCCCTAAAACAATCAGCAAAATCCATAGATCGGGGAAGGCGATCGTCAGGGGATCGCCTCTAGACATCAGACGCTCAACGGAACTGGAGACAATTTCAAAACAAGCAAAGCCTAAAAATGCCGAAACGCCTAAAGCACCAATGGCATCAAATTTCTGATGTCCATAGGGATGTTCGCGATCGGGTTCGGGAGAAGCCAGTTGATTGGCCACTAATCCCAATACATTATTGGCACTATCAGTGATACTATGAAGCGCATCGGCCAATAAACTCAACGACCCAGTTTTCCAACTAACCACGACCTTAATCAACAACGCCAGTACATTGAGTCCTAACGTAATTAAGAGTACCTGACGGACTTGAGAGCGAATATCCTTCACCATGATCTTCAAGCATATACAATAGTCTTATCTGGTTTACAACTTATGACCCAACTGACCCTTAACTTGGCCCAAGGCTCCGTCTCTTTTAATTTTACTCCTGAAGCTGCCCAAGACCTAAAAGGGGCCATTAATCAATTGATGGACACCCTCAAGGCTTCTGCGGCAAAACCGGTGACTTCAGGACGAAAAGCACCTCAACCTCCCATGGAATACCGCCATAATGGGGAGGTTTTCTTGGAGGTATTCTGTAATCCGAATATCTATGCCACTCCCTTTGCGGCTAAGGTGTTGGTGACTCTGAAGAGCGATCGCCTACGCCTGAGTACGGAAGCTGAACTAACCCGTGTCATTGAAGATCTCAATGCCTATCTGGAATAAGGGAAGCCAAACCTGGGGATGACGAATTAGCAAAAGATTCAAGTTTTTTGCGGTATAATTTGTGAAAATGAAAACCCCCTGCTTTTCAAGAGGGGGATTGAGTGGGGATTGAGATGTACCTCACCCAAGCACAAATGGGGTATATTAACTGTCCCCTGTCCCCTGTCCCCTATCAACTCTAAAACCTTATGACTCACCGTCGTTATCACATTACTACCTTTGGATGCCAAATGAACAAGGCTGACTCAGAGCGCATGGCCGGCATTCTCGACGATATCGGCTTTGAATCCGTAGAAGACCCGTATCAAGCGGATTTAATTCTCTACAATACCTGTACCATTCGTGATAACGCGGAGCAAAAAGTCTATTCTTATCTAGGCAGACAAGCCAAACGCAAACAAGACAACCCGAATTTAACCCTGATTGTGGCTGGATGTGTGGCTCAACAGGAAGGGGAAGCGCTCTTGCGTCGGGTTCCGGAACTCGATTTAGTCATGGGGCCCCAACATGCTAACCGCTTAGGGGATTTGTTGGAACAAGTCCTAGAAGGAAACCAGGTGGTAGCCACCGAACCGGTTCACATCATGGAGGATATCACCAAACCCCGGCGCGATAGCCGGATTACGGCTTGGGTGAATGTGATTTATGGCTGCAATGAGCGCTGTTCCTATTGTGTGGTTCCGGGAGTCAGAGGGGTGGAACAATCTCGCACTCCCCAGGCTATTCGGGAAGAAATGGAACAGTTGGGCCAACAGGGATATAAGGAGGTGACGCTGTTAGGCCAAAATATTGACGCTTATGGTCGGGATTTACCCGGAATCACGCCCCAAGGACGACGGGAAAATACGTTTACGGATTTGCTCTATTTTGTCCATGATGTGGAAGGGATAGAGCGGCTTCGGTTTGCTACGAGTCACCCCCGCTATTTCACGGAGCGGTTAATTCGCGCTTGTGCTGAGTTGCCGAAGGTCTGTAAGCATTTTCACATTCCCTTTCAGTCTGGGGATAATGAGGTTCTTAAGGCCATGCGGCGCGGCTATACCCATGAGCGCTATCGGCGCATTATTGATAAGATTCGGAATTATATGCCGGATGCGTCAATTAGTGCGGATGCGATTGTGGGATTCCCTGGAGAAACAGAGGAACAGTTTGAGCATACCCTAGAGTTGGTCGAGGATATTGGCTTTGACCAGCTCAATACGGCGGCCTATTCCCCACGACCGGGGACAGAAGCGGCGGTATGGGAGAATCAGTTAAGTGAAGAAGTGAAGAGCGATCGCCTCCAGAGGCTGAATCATTTAGTCGCCATTAAAGCACAAGAGCGATCGCAGCGCTATCTCGGCCGCATGGAAACCGTCTTAGTCGAAGACCAAAATCCCAAGGATAATACCCAAGTTATGGGACGCACGGACGGCAACCGCTTAACCTTCTTTACCGGAGATATTGAGCAACTCAAAGGTCAATTGGTACAGGTGAAAATCACCGAAACTCGTGCCTTTAGCTTAACTGGAGAGCAGAGGATAGCCGTGGGAACTGGCGATCAATAAGATATAGCAGACAGACCCATTACCTGTTACCTATTACCGCGCTTCGGCGCTGTATACAAGCCCCTACCGGTTATACTCAGGAGAAAGAATAACCGCGATCGCCCCCTGGATGTAGTGACAGCAGCCCATCCTCTTGCCAAGATAGAAACGACATCTTCGAGAAATAACCACTTATTTAAGGCAACTATGTCCTACGATCGCGAAAAACAGGTAGCCATGGAAGCGGCCATCTTAGCCGCAAAACTCTGTCAGCAGGTACGCCAAGACATTCCAGAGGCGATCGAAAAACAAGATAAAAGCCCCGTAACCGTCGCAGATTACGGCTCCCAAGCCATTATTTGCAAAGCACTCGGCGAAATCTTTCCCAACGATCCCATCGTCGGCGAAGAAGACGCAACCGAGCTACGCAAACCAGAAATGGCCGACACCCTCAACAAAATGCTCGGTTATGTGCAAAACATCATCCCCGATGCCACCGCCGACCAAGTAACCGACTGGATCGACCATGGAAATGGCTCCGTATCCCCCCGATATTGGACGCTAGACCCCATTGACGGCACAAAAGGCTTTTTGCGTCAAGATCAGTATGCCGTCGCTCTAGCGCTCATTGAAGACGGGGATATCAAAGTCGGCGTTTTAGCCTGTCCCGCCATGCCCGTCGAAGGGGCAGAACCCGGTATGCTCTACATTGCCGTGCGCGGAGAAGGAGCGCAAATGAGACCCTTAGCGGGAGGAGAACTGCAACCCATCCATGTCGTCAGTCCCGACGATAAAGACAACTTGCGCTTTGTCGAAAGCGTAGAAGCCGCCCATGGCGACCAATCTCGGCAAAACGCCATGGCTCAAGCCGTCGGCATTACGGCGGAATCAGTGCGCGTAGACTCCCAAGCCAAATATGGCATCGTCGCCTCCGGAAAAGCCGCCCTCTACCTGCGCTTACCCTCTCCTAAATATCCTGATTATCGGGAAAATATTTGGGATCATGCTGCCGGTGCAATTATTGTCGAAGAAGCCGGAGGCAAGGTGAGCGATATGTATGGAAAACCTCTCAATTTTGCCGATGGGCAGAAAATGGTCAATAATCGGGGCGTTGTGGTGAGTAACGGCGTGCTGCACGAGAAAATTATCGCCGTTTTAAACCAATAGTATAACAAGCGAGCAAGATGTTTGTCCTTCGGACACGCTACGCTAACGCACTCCTAAAGCACCAAATTAGCTGAAACAATCCAGTAGTGCCGTGACAACCCTAAAATGGTGGGTTACGGCGGATTGATAGATTGCTGTCAGAGTCTAGGTTTTAGCCGCCTAACCCACCCTACGCTAATACACATTTTTAGCTGTGTCACGGCAGTAGGGTGCGTTAGCGAAGCGTAACGCACCCCAAGCTAGGCTAACAACCAAGGATATAGTAGGGGCGAAAAATTTTTCGCCCCTACAGATCCTAACCTTAACCCACTTTAACTTTAACGACCTTGTGTTGTTCTTCCTCAACCTTTGGTAAAGTCAAGTGCAAAATACCATCCTTATATTCCGCTTCCACATTATTATTTTGAATGCGGTTCGGTAAAGGAATCACTCGTTGAAACTGACCATAGCGAAACTCAGAGCGAGTTACCCCTTTCTCTTCCGTGGTGCTTTCGCTGCGCCGTTCGCCAGAAATAGAAACCGCTTCAGCCGTTACTTGAATATCGAGATCTTCGGGTTTCATTCCCGGAACTTCTAATTTAATCTTAAACGCTTCAGGGGTTTCATGCAGTTCAGCCGCCGGCAGGAAAGCACCTTGATTATAGAGCGCTTCTTTAGGTGCTAAATCCTCAAACAAGCGATTCATTTGGCGTTGCAGGGTATCGATTTCTCGGAAGGGTTCCCAACGAACTAAAGGCATAGTGTTAACCTCCTAAAAGAGTTATCTTTGTTTGATGAATTCAATCTAACAAACTTTCTCTGAATGTCAGGTTCGGTTTTTCTCCCTCGGTTGATGCAAGTCTCCGAACTGCCTAATGAATAACAAGAAAAAACCGATTCCTAAGTTTAGGAACCGGTTGAAACATCAAGAGAATTCTAGAAAATGGCATAACCCTCATAGAGGCATGAAACAACCCTTTGGTTACTCCGTTTTCACTGGTGCTTGCTCTTAGGTTAGCGAAAAAAATCAAGATCCTAAGTTCGGTTCTCTGCTAAATGGCGATCGCAATCTCCGCACCTTCGATATAGAGTTCAGAATGGGTCTAATTCAAGGGTGAATCCGGGTAAGACGGTTTCTCCTGAGAGGAGACTGGGTAATTGAACGGTTTCTATCGGTTGGTTTTGGCGGTAGATTTGGACTTGCTGGTTTTGGGGGTCGATGAGCCAACCGAGCTGTAAGCCTGCATCTAGGTATTCTTGCATTTTGGCTTGTAGTTGCTCTAAGGAGTCGGTACGAGAGCGCAATTCTATAACGAAATCAGGACATATTGGGGCAAATTTTTCTTGGTCTTCTGGTGCGAGACTATTCCAGCGATCGTTGGCTATCCAGGCAACATCGGGAGAACGTTTGCCACCATTGGGTAAGACAAAAATGGTTGAAGAACTAAAGACTTTTCCGAGTCGAGTTTGACGATTCCAAATTACGACATCTGCGTTTAAGTCGGATTCTCGATTGCCACTAATAGCACCAACTGGGGACATAATAAGCAGTTCTCCTTTGGCGGTTTCTTCGAGTTGATACTGTTCGTTCACGTGGCAGAGTTGATAGAATTGCTCGTCGCTTAAGTGAACCGTTTTGAGGTTTAAGGTAATGGGTTCTGAGTTCATCAGGGTTATATCAATTAAAAATTTTGATGTCGGTGAGAGCCGAAAAAATTGAAAATGGGTCTGGCTTGGGGTCAGTTGGCTCTATGGGAGGCGAATACAGTATCGAGAGGGCTACTATTTCCAATTTTACCTCCATTTTATGGTAAAGGATTGGATATGAGTTCTAAGATGAGGATTTCCCATTTGCTCATTCCCGATTACCATAAACTGTGCAGACCCTATTCCCATTTTGACCTATGACTGAACCTCAAATGAGTCCCTATGGATCTTGGACATCTCCCATTACCTCAGACTTAATTGTGGCAGGTGCGATCGCCCTCGGTGGCCCTAGAATTGATGGAGATACCCTCTACTGGTCAGAAGGTCGTCCGAGTGAAGGGGGACGCAGTGTCATTGTCCAACGCACTTCAGACGGACAAACCCAGGATATTACCCCCGCTTCCTACAATGTGCGGACTAGGGTTCATGAATATGGTGGAGGTTCCTATTTAATAGACGAACGAGGGGTCTATTTTGTGAATTTTTCCGATCAACGGCTCTATCGGCAACCGGTGGGTGAAGACCCCCAACCCTTGACGGGGGAAAGTCCACACCGTTATGCTGATTTCCGTTTAGACTCGCGCCGCAACTGTCTCGTAAGCGTGCAAGAAGACCATAGCGGGGAAGGAGAACCGGTTAACCGCATCGTTAGCATTGACCTAGAAACGGGTAACCCCACTACTCTGACCGAAGGCTATGATTTTTACGCTTGTCCTCGTTTAAGTCCGGATGGTTCCCAACTCTGCTGGATCTGCTGGAATCATCCCAATATGCCTTGGGACGGGACTGAGCTATGGGTTGCGCCGGTGAATGAGGATGGTACATTAGGCACAGCGACTTTAGTGGCGGGAAGTACGACGGAATCGATCTTTCAACCCCAATGGTCACCGGATGGGGTACTGTATTTTGTGAGCGATCGCACGAACTGGTGGAATCTCTATCGCTGGAAAGGTAGCTCTATAGACCCCCTCTTCCCCAAAAACGCTGAATTTGGGCTTCCCCAATGGGTCTTTGGCATGAGTACCTACACCTTTGCGGATGCCGAAACCATCATCTGTATCTATTCGGAAAAGGGCAACGATACCCTCGCCAAACTCAACACCCAAAGCAAAACCCTCACCGTTATTCCCACTCCCTACACGAGTTTATCTGCTCCCCAAGTTCGCGGAAATCAGATTATCCTCTCAGCAGCATCAGCAACCCAACCGAGTGCCTTAATTCAACTGGATATATCGGGCGACAATCTAGAGATTATCTATAAGTCTAGCCAGCTTGAAATCGATCGCGGTTATCTCTCCGTTCCAGAGTCCATTTCCTTCCCCACAGAAAACGGCTTAACCGCTTATGGGTTCTATTATCCACCCCAAAACAAAGACTACCAAGCACCAGAGGGCGAAAAACCCCCCTTATTGGTGAAAAGTCACGGAGGGCCGACGGCTTCCACTTCGAGTAGATTTAATCTTAAGCTGCAATATTGGACAAGTCGCGGGTTTGCTATCCTCGATGTCAACTATGGGGGAAGCACCGGATATGGTCGGGAGTATCGCCAACGGTTAAATGACGCTTGGGGTATTGTGGATGTGGATGATTGCGCCAATGGAGCCAAGTATCTGGCCGAGCAGGGTAAAGTAGATGAAAATCGGTTAGCCATCTCTGGGGGAAGCGCGGGAGGATATACCACCCTGTGCGCTCTGACGTTCCGAGACACCTTTAAGGCGGGCGCGAGTTACTATGGAGTCAGCGATTTAGAAGCTCTAGCCACGGATACCCATAAGTTTGAATCACGCTATTTAGATGGGTTGATTGGGCCGTATCCAGAACGTAAGGATATTTATGTTGAGCGATCGCCCATCCATTTTACCCAACAACTCTCCTGTCCCGTCGCCTTCTTCCAAGGACTCGAAGATAAAATCGTCCCCCCCAATCAAGCAGAAATGATGGTCAACGCCTTAAAAGAAAAGGGTTTACCCGTTGCCTACGTTTCCTTTGAAGGAGAGCAACATGGCTTCCGCAAAGCCGAAAACATTAAACGCGCTCTTGATGGCGAATTTTACTTTTATTCCCGCGTCTTTGGCTATGAGGTGGCTGACAAGGGGGGTGAAATTGAGATTATGAATTGATTGGTTTAAGGATTAGACATGGCTGGGCGAAACAATTTTAGCCCCCTCTCCCGTGGGAGAGGGGGTTGGGGGAGAGGGCGATATCTCATGTAATAGAGAAAGGCTATACTACTAACTACAAGATCGAATAAGTATCTTTCCTTCAAGTCAAAACAGTAGCTATTCAGAAATTCGATTTTCTAACTCGTGAATACAAGTTTCTACTTGAGTTTTTAAGTCAGGTAATTTATCAGGATTATGGATAATATTCCAGACGGTTTCTAAATCAATTGCCCAATAATGATGAGCGAGAATATTTCTAAAGTCTGTAATATCCCGCCAAGGTACTGAAGGATACTGATTTTTTAATTCATCAGGGAGTTTATTGGCTGCTTCACCAATAATTTCTAGTTCACGAAGTACAGCCATTTTTACTGTTCGATTGGTTAAAAAACTTTCTTTTCCGTGCTGAATATGAATGGCGATCGCTTCAATAGATTCTTTAATGTGATAAAGAAAAAATAGAGGAGATTTTTGTTTATTCATAGGGGAATTGCGGATGATAAAACTTCCTGTTTAATAGTATGATGTAAGGCTGTGCTATGCACAATATCAACATCACAGTTCAGCAGTTCTTGTAATGCCCTTCGCAAGCGAATGACATCAAATAAATCTTGTTCTGGATTGGGATCAATCAAAAAATCAATGTCACTATTTTCGGTGTTTTCACCTTTAGCAACTGAACCAAACACTCTAATATTAGTAGAGTGATATTGTTCAGCTAATTTGATAATATTAGAGCGGTATTGCTTTAATTGTTGTAAGTTCATGGTGAATTACCTGAATCGATTTGGTCAGTTGATCAAATTGTAGCAGATTTGCTCTTGTTAGGACTAGCACGGAAAAGACCAGAAAACGAAGTATCTATTTCTTCAGGGAGGGGATCATTAAAATCATCAGGTACAATAAATTCACCTTCACACAAACCAATAGGACGGCGTTTTTTAGGTGTTTTTGTAAATAATGCCATGATCTTTTATGGTTATGGAAAGACAATCACGGCTAGTAGATGGGGATTGCATGACTTGTGCATCACAGTGCAAGACCTGGGGATAATGGGCATAGTCTCCTGTATTTTCTAAGTTGTAGCCATTGTTGCTATATCTTAATAAATCTTCATACAGCGCTTTGCGCTGTTATGGTGTACAGCTTTAAAGGCTCAAAGCCATGTACCACAACCCTATTCCCTATTCCCTATTCCCTAGCGCGAAGCGCTGTATCCCGAATTCTGAGCGAAGATAGACTGGTCACCTCTTGTGGATTATAGACACTGAACCAAATTAGAATCAGATTTGACTCAAAGTGGGCCAACAAGAGGCGATCGCAGCGATCGCCTCAAACCCTAACACTCTATACCATCGAGTATCCTGGTCACCCCTTGAGCTTGGAAGCATACCCCATCTAAATCTGAGCAATTCTGACGTTTAGGGATCAATTTTAATTGGCATCCCAGATTCAGGAAATTGACGCTTTAAGGCGGGGAAGACTGGACAAACGGGTTGAGCTTGGAGACTCATTTGGCGATTGACGTTAAATTTGCTCCAAGTAAAGGGGGATTTGTTCGCCGCAGACATCCATAAGAGCCGTTTGGCGCGAGTCATGGCCACATAGAGTAGGCGATATTCTTCGGCGGTTTTGAGCTGTTCGGCCTCGATCCAAGCTTGATGTCCCTCTGGAATGGGATCTCCGTGTAAATGGGCCCGAATTTGGGCGCGAGCGACTTCGGCTAAACTAAATTCTCCTAAAAACCGGGTTTGGGGCGGAGTCCAGAAACTGCCAGGAATCATGTTTTTGTGTAGAAACGGTAAAAAGACATAATCCCAATCTAATCCTTTGGCTTTATGCATGGTGATGATGGTAAGCTGATTGGGCCGCATATAAGGGGAATCATCGGCGGTATCTACTTCAACTGGCTCAAATCGTTCTGATTGGACAATTTCAGTTAGAACTCTCAACAGAGCCGACAGGGACGAGTCGCCTAGGGTTTGCTGGGTGACTCGTTCTGCTAATTTATCGGCGGTGGCGAGTTCGTTTTGGCTATAGCGTAGGGTGAGACCAAGAAAGGGAATGAGTTGGTAAAGGGGTAAGTCTATTCTTGCCCGAAGCAGGGCGCGACAGTAGCGGCGGGCGCTTTTACTGGTGTCATCTCCGGGAGAGTCGAGGGGGCCGGGATAGAGGAAGACTTCGGGTAAGCTGGCTAGGGCGTTGAGGTCTTGGGGGGGAATGAGGCGACGGTTGACGAGGACGGTGAGGGCGGCTTTGAGTGCGTCGGGGGAATGGGGACGTTCGAGGAAGTTGAGCAGGTTGAGTATTTCGGCGGGGACGTGGGAGTGGCGATCGCTTTCGGCGACTTCAAAGAGGTTAATTTCGGTTCCGTATTTCTCCCGCAGTTGGTGGGCGACAAACCGTCCTTGATCGTTGGTACGGACGAGGACGGCGGCGCTGCGATAGGGGTCTTGGGTAAATAGGGTATGAATGCGATCGCCAATCCATTCTACCGCTTGGAAGACATCGCGGGGACTGTAGAGTTCTAAACCTTTGCCTTCGGGGGCTGGGTTTGCGTCCGGTTGGGGGTCTTCGGGAGGTACGGGTTTAATCAGTTGTTCGCTGAAGGGTAAGGGGGCGGGTTGATTTTGGTTGTCAATATGCCGGTTAACCCATTGCAGCATGAAGTTAGCAGCGCGGAGGATAATGGGACTAGAGCGCCCGGCACAGTCGAGGGCGATGAGTTGGTTTTGGGTTTGTAGGCGATCGCAAAATTGGCGAAAATAAATGGGGTCGGCTGGGGTAAAAGTGGAGTTAATGGCTTGGTTGGGATCGCCCACTCGCATCAGGTTGATGGTGGGTTTATCCCCATTTTCCCTGGTAGGGGCGGGTTTCAAACCCATCCCTACAGAACCCGCGCCGATGGAATCACTATCCTCTTGGGCTAAAATTTCTAGCAGTTTCGCTTGTAGGGGACTGGAGTCTTGGGCTTCATCTTCAAACACGGCAAAGACCTGATTTTGCCATAACCGTCTTGCGCCCACATCTTGCAGAACCCGCAAGGCTCCCAGAATCATGTCATCATAATCGATTAAAGAGCGCGATCGCAGTTGCTGCTGATAGGTTTCATAAAGTCCCGCCGCAATGCGTAAAATCGGGTAATCCTCTCCAGAGGTTTGACTCTCCTGAATTTGTGCCAGCTCCAAGAGATCTGAGGGCAATAAACCAGAGCTTTTGGCTTCATGAATTGCAGTATAGGCTAAGTAGGGTAAAACTTCAGTTCGCAGCACCCCTTGACGACGCAGGCGTTCCGTTTCTTCGCCGTCGGACTGGTTGCCTTCTAATAGCCTTTGGTAGAGTCGGGGATGGCTATTAGCCCAATTTTCCACACTTTGGCGCAGGAGTTGGTGCGATCGGTTAGGAGAAATCAGGGTAAGCGCGTCTAAACTGAGGGTAGATAACTCTGGGTGGCGCGTGGCAATTTGCAGAGCCAACCCATGGAGCGTATGCACCACAAAGCCAGTGGAGGGTAAGCCCAAGGTTTGCAGATGGCGGCGAATTTTGCCCTTTAGACTCGCAGCCGCAGAACGGGTAAACGTCACGACTACCAGTTGATGACGGGTATGGAGACGATTTTGAGCAATGGCGATCGCCGCCGCACCCGCCATCCCCGTAGATTTACCCGATCCCGGAACCGCCGAAACCGCCAATTCTCCCCCTTGCCAACCAGCCATCTGTCTTTGCCCTTCCCGCAACTGGTGGCGAATCGAATTTAAGGCGCTTTCTAATGGATCGGAAATCGGCGTTTCAGAAGTTGTGCTTGAGAGAAAATCAACCATAAATTCCACTTTTAAACATTAATCACCCATTCCCCGTTCAAGCTAAACTCCCTGCACCTAATTTCTGATTTTCATTTGGGGATGATGTCAAGCTCTGATGAACAGGAATTTCAATTTCAAACATGGCTCCTTGACCGGGTTCTGAATAACATTTTAACATCCCTTTATGGTGTTCAACAATAATTTTATAACTAATGGATAGCCCTAAACCCGTTCCTTTGCCCACAGGTTTAGTCGTAAAAAAAGGATCGAATATTTTTTCTGTAGTTTGCAACTCCATACCCGGCCCATTATCTCGAATTTGAATGACAATTGTGTCTGCTGAAGAACGATATTCTGTATGAATTGTTAAAACCCCCTCTTCCACTTCTAAATGGATCGGACTGGAGTCTACCATAGCATCTGAAATTTCAGATTCTAAAACCTCAATACCATTCGCTAAAATATTCATAAACACTTGATTGAGTTCCCCTGGATAACATTCCACCAAGGGCAAATCCCCATATTCTTTTTGCAGTTGAATCGTTCTCCCGTTATTTCTAGCTGATTTCAATCGATGCTGTAAAATCAATAATGTGCTTTCAATTCCTTCATGAATATCGGCTTCTTTCAAGTTCGCCTGATCGATTCTAGAAAAATTCTTCAAGGATAAAATGATTTCATGAATACGATGGGTTCCCATATTCATAGATTCTACCAATTTTGGCAAATCTTCCTCAATATACTCCAGGTCAATATCCTCGATTTTTTCTGCAAGTTGCAGATCGTCTGGATAATTTTCTTGACAATCTTTGATTAATTCAAGTAAATCTTGACAATAAGCCGTCAAGGGAGAAAGGTTACATTGAATAAAACTGACTGGGTTATTGATTTCATGGGCAATACCGGCAATCATTTGCCCTAAACTTGACATTTTTTCAGCTTGAATTAAATGGGATTGAGTCTCTTGGAGATTATACAGTGTGGTTTGTAATTCTTTGTTTTTAGATTGCAATTCTTCTGTCCTCTCTTCTACAATTAATTCTAGGTTTTTATTGTATTTCTCTAAGGTGTTAAGTGAAGTTTTCAAAGAATTTGTCATCTCATTAAATGTTTTGGCTAAAATACCAATTTCATCTCCAGAATAAACCGATGCTTTTACATCAAGGTTGCCGGCTCGAACAGCACTAGTTGCCTCGGTTAATTTATGAATGGGATCGGAGATTTTTCTTCGTAATATAATGGTCATCAATATTCCTAAAATAAGGATAAAAATGGAGCCAATTAGGGTTTGTAGTTGTGAGGAATTTAGGCTAGAAACTCCAGATTTCAATTCTGATGTAAATTGTCCTTTTTGAGTTTGAGCAATATAATTTAAAATGATCAACATTTCTTGAGCGATCGGCTCTGCCTTACTCTGATAGACATAAAGATCTTCTCGATAGCGATCGCCCTTCATAATTGCAAAAGATTCTTCTATAGTTCCTTCTATGGTAGATACTTTAGCCAAAACCTCTCTGAGCGATATTTGTTGACTTTCACTGAGAAAATCAGAGCGTGACTGAAGAAAATCTAAGCTGTCTTTACTCTTACGATAATGCCCGGTGTAATCAAATCGATATTCATCTTGGCGAGTTGTGATATAATTGCTAACATCAGCAATTAACAAAGAAAAATTTATTTTTAAATCCACCATTTCTTGGAGTAATTCTAGATTGGTGGGTGATAAAAACTTTTGATCTTGTTCCTGAATCATTTGATCGATGTTGCCCAAGACTTGAAGCGTAATAATTTCTCCTTCTTCTTGCCACAGACGAAAGGCCGGTTCACTCTGTAATCGATCGTCTTTTAAATCAAATAAATAGGGCGGTAATTCTGACCAAATCTCATAAAATCTGCGTAAATTTTCTAGCTGTTCCAGTTGTATCGGGACTTGCCACTGTTGAAATAAAATTTCCATTTCTGCTAAATTCTTTTCAAAGGCATGTCGAGATTCTTGATATTGATCTCGAAATTTTGAATCTCCGGTCACTAAATATCCCCGTACATTGGAGAGCATTTTTAACAAGTTACTTTGTGCTTCGGAAGATGAAAGAGCGATCGGCATTCGTAATTCTTGAGTACGATTAATATTTAAGGTCGCTTGTACACTGCTCCAATAATTTACGCCCATAATCACAAAGGTAGCTCCGATCAATCCACCAAAAGCAACGTTAAGTTTGTCTTTAATAGTGAGTGGTTTTATTTTTATGATTTTCCCGATCTTAGGAATCGATCTTTGAAAATGCCTAGTGATTTTATCAAACATAATGGGTTAACTGTAAGTAAAGTGCTGCACTTAAGAGTTATGAACGGATAAAGTTTAGGGACAGAATATTTAATTGATTGGATCGATACCTGATCGAAAGCTGGAATAGGTCAGTTGATTGGTTGTATACCAGTTGGAAATTGAAGATTGAAATTGTTTCCATTGTTGATAAATTCTAGCAAAGTCTTCACTATCTGAGGCATACTCTTGATAAAGTTCTAAAGCAACTGGGTAAGCATCCTCTAAAATGTCTTGGCTATAGGGCAGTAATTCAGTGCCACTTAAAACCATTCGTTCTAGGGCTTCTCCGTTGGCAGCATCATATCGACTGATGGTTAAAAAATAGGCTTCACGAGCAGCCGACCGAAAAATTTCTTGATAGGATTTGGGGAGCTGCTCCCATTGGGTACGATTAACTAAGGCAATCAGAATAGATGAGGGTTCCCACCAACCGGGATAGTAGTAGTAAGGGGCAATGCGGTTCAGTCCTAGTTTTTCATCATCATAGGGCCCAATCCACTCGGCAGCATCTATTTTGCCTTGTTCCAAGGCGGGAAAAATTTCATCTCCGGGTAAAACTTGGACTTCACAGCCGAGTCGTTCCAGGATTTTACCGCCTAAACCGGGAATTCGCATTTTTAAACCCTTGAGGTCATCAACAGTATTAATTTTGCGATTAAACCATCCTCCCATTTGTAGGCCAGTATTGCCTGCGGGAAAGGCATTCACGCCAAAGCCTTGATAGATTTTCTCCATGGCCTCTAGTCCTCCTCCATAATAAAACCAGGCATTATGCTGTTGAAGGTTCATGCCAAAGGGCAGGCCCGAAATAAGTCCTAGGGCAGGATTGCGATCGAAGGAAAAGAGAAGATTGGTATGGCCACATTCTACGGTTCCTGCAATGACACCATCAAGAATTTGTAGGGGAGAAATAATTTCATTGGCGGGATAGGGGGTAATGCTGAAGCGTCCTTCGGTCATTTGTTCGACTCGCCGACAGAGGATTTCGGCGGCTCCAAAGATGATATCTAGGGATTTGGGCCAACTGGTGGCCATGCGCCAACGGATGAGGGGTTGGCTGGGGGTGGGTTCAGGAGTGGGTTCAGGAGGGTTGGGGGATTGACAGGCGGTGATAGTATAGGTGCTGGCTGCGCCTAGGGCAATTTTGTTGAGTAGGTTTCGACGTTTCATGGTTTGGGTTAATGCCGATTTATGTGTATTGGGGGGATGATGAGTTTGCGATGGAGCAGGCGGTTAAGCGGTTGCGCGATCGCTTGCTCGATCCGAGTTGGATGTCGTTTAATTATACTGAGGTCTTACCGGATCAGTCGGATAGTGTGATGGAAGCGTTGAACCAAGCGATGACTCCGCCGTTTGGGGCTGGAAATCGGTTGGTGTGGTTGGTGAATACGGGGCTGTTTCAACAGGCTTCTGGGAGTCTATTGGCTGAGTTAGAGCGGACTCTACCGGTTTTGCTAGAATCTTCCGTACTCTTATTGACTGTAGCGGGAAAACCGGATCAACGGTTGAAAGTGACCAAGTTAATGCAAAAGTACGCTGAATTTCGCGAATTTGCCTTAATTGCGCCCTGGAAGACGGATTTGCTGTTGCAACGGGTTCAGGAGATGGCGAGTCAAGAGGGGGTAAAATTAACTCAGGGAGGGGCGGAAGTTTTGAGTCAGTCGGTGGGTAATGATACTCGTCGATTGGTGAATGAGTTGCAGAAGTTGGCACTGTATCATGCTGATGGGGGTGTGTTGAGTCACCAGGATGTGGAGCGGTTGGTGGTCTCGAATACGCAAACGAGTTTAGAATTGGCCCAGGCGATCGCTAAAGGTGAGGTGGATCGGAGTTTAAGTTTGATTGAGGGTTTACTCCAGAGGAATGAACCCGCGTTAAGGGTGGTGGCTACCTTGGTAGGGCAGTTTCGGACGTGGTTCTGGGTTAAATTGATGGTTGAGAGTGGGGAACGGGATGATCGCCAAATTGCCCAAGCTGCTGAGGTCAATAATCCTAAACGGGTCTATTTTCTCAAAAAAGAGGTGCGATCGCTCCCTTTGACCTCATTACAGCAGACTCTACCCCTCTTGCTCTCCCTGGAGTGGGGACTCAAGCAAGGAAAACCGGAACGGGAAATACTCCAGACTCACGTTATCCAGATGTGTCAGCTCTATCGGAAGTCTTAACGTACAATTAAGACTTAATCTAAGACTTAATCTGGTGACCAGCCCCCAGCGCTATAGAGGATACCCAGCCATCTGGGGGAGAGCTGGAACTTCACCCTCCTAAAAGAATTCAAAAGAGTTGATAGTCTTGTGTTTTGAAAGCGCCATCATGAATGATTCCTTTAATTTTCAATTGCTACTTCGGTCTTCTGGTCGATTCGGATTTCATCGTCAATGGATCTGCCGGACGTTGCTCGCCACTCTATTATCGGTATGTGGAGGATTGACTGGAGCCAACACTGCACAAGCTCAATTTAATTCTCCTGTACAAATGTCTAACTTTGTGCAGTCGGTTTTGGAGATTGAATTGGCTCGTGAAACGGCTTTGCAGAATACTCAAGCACTGGTCTCAACAGGAAATAGACCTGTTTTTGATTGTAACCTAGAGGCAGGAACGGTGAGTAATACGGCGGGAATTCCTCCAACGATGATTAGCTATTTACAAAATTTTTGTAGTCAATCACAAACGGTTTTAGAAGAGCATGATTTGTCCCCAGAAGAGTTTCGTCAAATGACTATGATGTATGGGAAAAACCCTATGCAGTATCCTCAAATCACGCAAGCTTTTCAGCAATTGTGTCAAAATAGCCGATATTCACAATTACAGATTTGCCGTTAAATCGGTAAAAATGGGTGTTTAAGTGACCCCTCAACAGGCGATCGCGGCTATTTCTTAGGGATCGCCTCCTAGAGATTATATTCGAGACAAATAAAAAATACCCATAAAACCCCAAAGATTGGAAGGGGAGAGTTAACCTTTGGACAACCGATCTTGAGAATGGTAAAATTAAAGCTACTTCCGGATATCATTCAGTTGAAACTCAAGATTCCATCTGCGATCGCGGCAGCCAAGGTTAAACTATGTCAGATAATCTGCCCCAAACTCCTTACAAAACCCATCAATCAGCCCAGGGTCATGTTGATTTGCGGGTTCCCACGATTGTGGGTCTGCGACGAGGTATAATCGCTGCTTGGCTGAGAATTCTAGCTTTTCTGTGCTTAGATACGGTCATGATTTCCTTGGCTTGGAAGAGTGCGAAGGTGATTGTAGAACAAGTCGAGTGGTTAGATCATGTTCCCTCCTTTCATTTATTAGCCCATACTCCAGAGCAACCCGGATTTCTATTTCCAATCTTATGGATTACCCTAGGGATGATTGCCACAGGAGGATTATATGGCGATCGCGGTAGTCGTCGTCAGTTTGGTCATTTACTTAGAAGTATTACCTTTGCTCAAGGGGTCTTAATCGTCATTGCCTTTATCTATCAACCGGGTCTGATTATTTCTCGGTCGATGTTCTTCCTATCCTGGTTATTTGTGATTTTATATGTTGGCACAGCACGGTTAATTGCCGAAGCCATGATTACCAATCTTCGTCGCCAGGGTCGAGTGCCTCGTCGGATTTTTCTGATCGGTAATTCCAAAGATACCCTAATTGCTA
Source organism: Roseofilum capinflatum BLCC-M114 (assembly GCF_030068505.1). NCBI lineage: Bacteria > Bacillati > Cyanobacteriota > Cyanophyceae > Desertifilales > Desertifilaceae > Roseofilum > Roseofilum capinflatum. The sequence goes on along the minus strand of NZ_JAQOSO010000084.1, from coordinate 47,964 downwards.
AAATTGCCCTAAAACTCGATAGCAACAAAGAGTTTACGATCGCGGGACAACTGGATCTATCTCTACAAAGCAATACCAATCAATGGTCTCACGTTCTTGAAGAAATTCAATCTCTGGGTGTGGGGGAGGTGTTTTTCTGTTCCTGGAATGTCGTCGGCAATATTATGCCCCTTTACTGGAGTTTAAAAAATGCCGGAATTGCTCTAAGAATTTTGCCCATTGGTCTAGAAGTTCCCCATCATAATCCCAAAATTGAGATGATTGGCGGAATGCCCAGTATTCAGTTTCAGCCTCCGGGTTTATTGGGCAGTGATTTTTGGATGAAGCGGACGTTTGATGTCTTGGTATCGTTGCTGATTTTACTCTTAGGGAGTCCTCTCTTCATTGCTCTGGCGATCGCCATCAAAATCGATTCCCCAGGGCCGATCTTCTTTAAGCAAACGCGCATGGGACTCAAGGGGAGACACTTTAAGGTCTGGAAATACCGCACCATGGTCATCAATGCTGATCAGTTGATGAAGGAACTCGAAGCTAAAAATGAAATTAAAGGGGGAGTTCTGTTCAAAATGAAAGATGACCCGCGAATTACCAGAGTCGGTAAATTTTTACGCCGCTATAGCTTGGATGAATTGCCCCAAATTGTGAATGTTTTGATTGGGGAAATGAGCCTAGTTGGCCCTCGCCCTTTGCCTTTGCGAGATGTGGAAGGATTTGCTGAACACCACTTTATGCGCCACAATGTTCTGCCGGGAATTACGGGGCTTTGGCAAGTTTCGGGGCGATCGGATATTAAAAACTTTGAAGATGCGTTTAAGTTGGATATGTCTTACATTAATAACTGGTCGTTGGCTCTGGATTTTGAGATTTTATTGAAAACGGTGCAGGTGGTTTTAGGGCGTAAAGGGGCGTATTAATTAACCATATCGGAGTTCGTTTTCTGGCGGAGTGGCACTATCTGGATCGAATTTACGCAAGCCCAAAATTTGCAAGCTTAAGAGCCACACATAATAGGGATTGAGAAAAACATAGCGTTTCCAGAGTCGTTTGGGTTCTTGAATGAGGCGATAGAACCATTCTAGGCCTACGGCTTGCAGGGTCGGGGGGGCTTGGGGCAGGAGTCCGGCATGGAAGTCGAAGGCTGCACCGACGGCTAAAAGGGGCATGGAAAGGCGATCGCGGTATTCATAGGCCCAGACTTCTTGGCGAGGACAGCCTAAACCGACTAGGGTAATGGCTGCTCCACTGTCTTTGATGGTTTGGCTAATTTCTTGTTGTTCTTCGGCGCTGGTTTGCCGGAAGCGGGAGGGCTGAGATCCGGCGATTTTGAGCTGAGGGTAGCGATCGCACAAATTTCGAGAAAAAGCATCTAAAACCTCTTGTCGAGACCCGTACAGGTAAATGGGCAGCCCCTCCTGAGCCGCTCGCTCGCAGACCCTCAAGGTTAAATTGGGGCCGTATACCCGGTCAGATAATCCCGCTTTATGAAGAAAATTCAGCGCCCAACGCACGGGTTGCCCATCGGGACAAATTAAATCCATATGATTGAGCCGGAAGCGGTGGGTATTATCCAGAACGCCCGTCATTACCCCATGAACAGCAAGGGCAGAAACCGATAGCCCTTTTTTTTCTTTGGCGGCTTCAATAATCCGGGCAACTGCTCCTTCATAATCGATCGCATTAACGAGAACTCCCAGGATATTCCGCTTTCCAGCATCAATCATTTAAATCGTCTCCTTTTCCCAACGCTCTTGATTAAATTCGTAAATTTCCCGCAAGATTTGGGGCACATCATACTGGTGTTTCCAGTTGGGATAATGGTTGGCAAACTTGGCATTATCACTAATCCACCAAATATGATCGCCAATGCGGTTGGTTTCAGAATACGTTGAATTTAACTCCTTGCCCGCAATTTCCTGACAAATTTTAATCGCTTCGAGCATGGAGCAATTGCTATAGCGCCCGCCTCCCGTATTGTAAACTTCGGCGACTCGCGGCGCTTGGAAGAAGGCATCGAAGGCATTGATTAAGTCGGCGCTGTGGATATTGTCCCGCACTTGTTTGCCCTTGTAGCCAAAGACGGTATAGGGTTTGCCGGTGACGGTGCATTTCATTAGGTAGGCGAGAAACCCGTGCAGTTGCGTTCCGGAATGGTTCGGCCCGGTGAGACATCCGCCGCGAAAACAGGCGGTTGGGATCTGGAAATAGCGACCATATTCTTGCACCAGCACATCCGCAGCAACTTTAGACGCGCCGAATAAACTATGGGTGGTTTGGTCAATGGACATATCTTCCCGAATGCCGGTGTTATAGGTATGTTCGGGGTCAATTTCCCATCGGGTTTCTTGTTCGATGAGGGGCAGACGGTTGGGAGTGTCCCCATAAACCTTGTTGGTGGAGGTGAAGATAAAAGGCGCTTCGGGGGCAAAGTCGCGGGTTGCTTGCAGGAGGTTCAGGGTTCCGTTGGCGTTAACGGTGAAGTCCATGTGGGGGTCACGGGCGGCCCAGTCGTGGGAGGGTTGGGCGGCGGTATGGACGATGAGGGCGATATCTTTACTGTAGTCTTGGAAGAGTTTGGCGATCGCCTCTTGATCTCGAATATCCAGTTCTAAATGCTTGTATTGTTTGCCCAAAGCACTCTCTAATCTCTGGCGGTTCCACGTCGTCGAGGCATCATCCCCAAAAAACACTCGGCGCATATCGTTGTCAATTCCAACAATTTCTAAGCCCTTTCCGGCAAAGAATTTGGAGGCTTCGGAGCCAATTAAACCCGCAGAACCAGTGATAATCGCAATACTCATGATTAATTTGAATTCAATAACGGTGATTCTTGTTTAGCAACCCTTCTATAGAGTTGGGCAAAAAATTGCCCCTTAATCTCCCAATCGTAGACTTCACGCACCCGTTTTTGTCCAGCTTGTCCTAATTTTTCTCTGAGTTCGGGGTTTTGGGCCAATTGTTTCATGGCCTCAGCTATCCCAGTGACGGCTTGATCCGGATTCAGGGCTGGTACTTTAATGCCGGTTTCCGCCGTAACCTGAGTATTCGGCCCTCCCAGAGCTAAACAGATAATCGGCCGACCCGCAGCCATGCCTTCCAGACAAGTCCATCCCCCAGAATCATGTAAACTCGGATGCACCAGAACATGGGATTGTCCTAGTTTTTCTAGGCTTTCATCGCGGGGACGTTTGCCCCAGAACTTGACCCGGTTTCCTATTCCCAAACTCTCGGCTAAGGCCTCCAGTTTTTCCCGGTCTGGCCCATCTCCCAACAGCCAATATTCGGCATCGGGTAAATTGGCCTGGGCAAAGGCACGGACAGATAAATGATACCCTTTCCAGTGTAATAAGCGCCCTAAACTGATAAAGCGGATGGGAGAGGTCGGCGGTTGTCCTAGGGAGGCTAACCGGGTCATTTCGGCTTGGGAAAGACCGGCTTCTGAATAGAGTTCTATCTGGGAAACGGGCATATTTTTGACTCGTTGGGCCGTATCTTCCGTAGTGACGAGGGCGATCGCACTCCGTTTCGCTGTCAGCCGCGTAAACGGGTCTCTTTCCCCGATTTTTTGGGCAATATCCCGCGCCGTTTCATATAATTTGGCTTTCAAGCTAAAATCGCGCCAAAACGGTTTAGGAGCTGCTTCTCCGCCCCCTATGGGGCCCCAAATAAAGGGCACAGGTAATAGACAGACTAAACTCGGCGACCAAAACTTAACATAAGTCACATGGCGCACCACATCTAACTGCACTTCCTCATGCAATCGGCGAGCTTCTTGATAAGCTAAAAGTTGCCACAGATAATAATGGAGTTGCAGCCCCCCTTGTCTGCCCTTAAAATTTTCTTTCCAGTCGAAGGGTTCCACATAGCAAAACTGTAAATTAGGAATGGGATTACGCTCTAATTCGGCTTCAATGGAAGGTTGGCAAAACTTTCGGGTAATTACCCACACTTGATCGTGTTTGGCAGACTCAACTGCCGCATTCCAACCGACTCCTTCTTCGGAGCCTTGTCCGGGTTCGCAAGCAAATGCTGATAAGAGAATTTTCATAGCTTTATCTCTAAGTTTGATTTTATTTTCCCAGCACTTTCTCTACTTGACTGGCTAAAAACAAGCCTGCTTTTTCTGCATTATGCTCGGCCATTAATTCCTGGGATTTTTCTCCCATCTTTTGGATCAACTCTGGATCATCAATTAGTCTCATCATGGCTTCAGCAAATTTTTCCGGTTCATAGGGATCGATAACATAGCCATTTTCTCCTTCTATAACCATTTCAGATGAACCCGCCCATTTTGAAGCAATAATTGCTTTGCCAAAGGCCATTGCTTCTAAGAGAACCACACCCCAAATATCTTCTAATGTTGGAAAAATAAAAACATCTGCCGATCGAAAATAGGGGCCAAGTTCACCATATTTTAACCAGCCTGTCCAAGTAACTTGTTCTTCCAAGTGATTTTCTTTGACAAAGGATTCTAATTCCTCTCGCTGTTCCCCATCCCCCACTAAGACTAAGCTATAGTTAGAATAACCTTTTTTTTGCAAAACACTGCAAGCTTGTAATAACTTTTTGACTCCTTTACGGGGGACAAGTAGACCTACACATAAGAAAATCGGTCTTTTGAGTTCTACTGATGCGGGTTCAATCGTAGCTTGTTGTTCTAAGAGCGTTTGGGTATCTGGAACCAAGTAGGGACGATTGATGATTTTTTCTAGAGGTACTCCTACAAATTCAACTAAATAGTCTTTTCCCTGACGAGAGTTAGCAATTACGCGATCAACAAACTTAATAATACATTTACGAACTTTTAGTCGTAAAGGATCGTCGCGAAAGTCTACATTAGATGAGCTACCATCATAGATAAGGATTAATTTCCATTTTCCGATGGATTTGAAAAGAATTGCTAATACTGTCCAAATCGAAAAGCTACTGGCAAATACTACATTAGGTTTGAATTTGAGCAAGGGCAAGATTACCGTCGGAGAAACAATGATTATTCCTCGGTTATAACCTGATTCAATGGTTTGAGTTTCCTGAAATCGATACTTGCCGATGACTGTAATTACGTTTGCACCTGGTGCTTCTGGGTTAAATCCGGGCCAGGTTTGACCTGTATAAAATTTGGTGTGGGGATAAATTTTAGTAAAGTGACTTAATACAGGTTGCCAATAGGCTCCTCTCCTAACTGCGGGAACTAGCCATGCAATCCGAGTATTCTCCATTCTGAAGACGCTCCATTGATTTGATATTTATTTTTACTGCTATTTAATGATTTCGCGATTTTCTTTGCCAGCAGCCTAATTTTGTTTAAATAGCACTGACAAAAAGAGTTTTCGATAGGGAAGTATCCAAAAAATGGGCCAGAGAATTCCTCCATGCCGTTGCATCAGAAGTTTCCACTCTTCCCACGGTTGTAGGGTAACACTTTCTAAGGATAAACCTTTGGGTTGCTCAATATTTTTTAATGCTTTCTTGAGAACCGGAGTGTTTTCTGGATTCGGTTTAGGATTTCTGGCGCAACTTCCTAAATACCCAGAAGTAATCCAAATGCTACAGTCCTTTTGTTTGGCCCGCAAACTGTAGTCCCAATCTCCGGCATAATGAGTTAGAGCTGGATCTAGGTTGCCAACAACGGTAGTAACTTCTTGAGGGATAAGCGTAATGTTACCACAGACGAGATCACAGGCTTGGGGTGTATCCGTCGGTTTAACGGGAGAACACTTAAAGGGAGGATACCACCATCCCAGTTGCCGATAGCCTCCATAAGTCCATTCTTGAGTATCTGGATCTTGGGTTGAGCCGGCAATGATAGAGCGAGGTTGTTGGCGATCGCTTAGTTGCTGATGAGTGTTCAAAAGTGTGCTAAGACTATGGGGGTACAGGATTGTATCATCATTGAGCCATAGATAATAATCATGGCCCACACCTAGAGCGGCTGCAAAGGCTTTCCGCATTCCGCCGTTCCAAAACAGGTTACCATCCCCTTGCAGGATCTTCACTTGAGGATAAGTTTGGGCGATCGCCTCTGACGTGCCATCTGTACTCCCATCGTCTACTAAATAGACGACTAGAGAAAAATCAGAGGATAAATCTTGGCTCAAAAGCGAGTGTAGGCTCTGTAAGGTTTTGTCTTTCCGATTGTGGCAAGTCAGTAAGACAGCAATAGTTTTACAATTCATAACATTTTGATCAGTAGCTTGCCATGTCACATCTATTAGCACTATTATAAGGGGAGTCTACTCAATTCTGTATAGAAAACCAATATTGTTTTTTGGGACTGTAATTATAGACTATTCAGTAATAAAAAACTTATTTTTTATTGCCTTGTATAGTTAATCAAAATCAGGAGTAAATTATCATGATAAGTCGGGCAATGCAGTTAATAAAAACTCTGATTACCGATCCTAGTTCTTATCAAGATTTATCGAGACGAGTTAGGGACGAAAAGTTAATAGAGAAATTTGTTAGCGATCCAGAGTTTCCTTTTTTCGTTAGTTTTCCTAGAACAGGTAGCCATTGGATGCGCTTGATGATGGAGTTATATTTTGAGCGCCCTTCTCTAGTCAGAGCATTTTATTATAAAGATAGCCAAGATTTCATGAGTTATCATACCCATGATCTCGATCTAGATGTCTATCGTAAAAATGTTATCTATCTGTACCGAGATCCCGTGCCTACAATTTATTCACAGTTGAATTTTTATCAAGAAAATACAAATGACAAAGAAAAAATAGAATATTGGTCTAATCTGTATGGAAAGCATTTGGGTAAATGGCTGATTGATGAGACAGTCAGTGAAAAGAAAACAATTCTTCGCTATGAAAGATTAAAAGCAAGTATTGAAGATGAATTTTCTAAAGTTACGGATCATTTTGGAAAATCTTTAGATAAAGAAAAATTGAATCAGATTAAAGATCGAGTTTCTAAAGAAGAAGTCAAGAAAAAAACATATCACGATCCACGAGTGATCGCCCGTGACAATAATTATGAATTGTCACGAGAGGATTTTACTCGTCTACACTCTGATTGGGTGTATGAGTGTGTCTTAAAACAGAACTCTGGATTAGCTAATTATTTAGAGGTGTGATGTCGATCGTGATGCTTATTTTTGAAATCTCATCTCATAGCATTTATATTCAGAGGAATAATATCGATGATAGATGATTTTGGTATTATCATTGCTTGTTGCGATCAGGATTATTTTTTAGTTAAGGGTTGTTGTGCCTCAATTCGATATTTTCTTGGTGATATTCCAATCTGTTTAATCGTAGATGGTGATTTATCTGTTAAGTCTTTGCAAAACCACTATGGCGTTCACGTTATTAATCAACAAACAGTTAAACAGGATATCCTGAGAAAACGGAGTTTTGGTTGGGGTATCACGAAAATGGTTTCGTTTTGGGAAAGCCCTTGGGAACGATTTCTTTTTGTCGATGCCGATACGATAGTTTGGGGGAATATTCTCAAATATGTTAATTTTGATGATTTCGATATGATTGTGGATAAGCCCCTAGAAATCAATTCAGATGCGGCGATTGAAAAATATTTCTTTCATGTCAGTAACTTAGAAAAGCATTTCCCAGATTTTGATTGGCAAAAACATCGTGCGGATTATTTTTGTACGGGTACTTTTTTTGCTAAACGCAATACTTTTTCCCTGCAAGAGTATATCAATATGTTGGATTTTGTAGAAGCAAACCCTGATGTGTTTTCCTTTGGCGGTGAGATGAGTTTTTTGAATTTAATGATTTTCCGTGCTGGGGATCGGGGAAAAATCCGTGTTGGACAGGAAAATATGCAAGTTATTGCTCCAGACTGGGATATCCAAGATTTGAAAAAACGATTTTGCATTACAGAAAACGGGCCTAGGGTTCAGAACCAAGATGGATTTGTGATTCACTGGGCAGGGCCTAAACCGTTATTATCGACTCAAAAGACTTATGCCGATCCCATGACGTTTTTCCGTCGTCAGTTTGCAGCAATAGATCGGGGTTATTCAGGTAAAAAAGCTGATTTTTGGTTGTCTTTGGAAGATTACTACAGTACGACAATAAAATATAAAAATAAGATGAGGAAAAAATTGAAAAATTTGGTCTCATCATTTTAATCTTTGAAGCAATTTAGGGTATTTGTGAAAAGTTTCGCTCAGGGTCTACTCTTCAGCTTAAAACCTTACCTACGATGGTTTATTGTTGGGGTGGCATTGTTTTTCCTGGTCAAGGTATTCAAAGACCATTGGCAGGAGGTGCTGGCCGTCCGCGTCAGTGGTTGGGGATGGATGTCTTTGACGATCGCCCTCCTGATTACAATTATCGCTCATATTTGGTCAGGTTGGATCTGGGGCTGGATTTTAGCTGAGTTTAACCAACGAGTTAAAGCCGTTTGGAGCATTCAAACCTATCTGATCACCAATATTGGTAAATATTTGCCCGGTAATGTCTGGCATTTTTATGGTCGCATTCGAGCCGCTCAAAGTGTGGGGGTTCCAGGGGCGATCGCCATCCTCAGCACCCTCATGGAACCCCTCCTAATGGCAGCATCCGCCTTGATATTAGCCGCAGGTGCAAGTCCCCAAAGTCGAGGACTACTGCAAGGGGTCATTTTAGCCACTGTCTTGATAGGGGTTCACCCCCGCATCTTAAACCCCATCCTCACTTTTCTCTCGAAAAAGAAAATAAAAAGGGAACTAGCAGACAAGGATCAACCCTCAGCGCAGTTAAAACGCTATCCCTTAAAACCCCTACTCGGTGAAATGGGATTTCTGTTGATTCGCGGACTGGGATTTTTGTTTGCTCTAAGAGCATTATCTGCCATAGAAATGGCTCAAGTGCCCCAACTCTTAAGTGCTTTTAGCTTTGCCTGGTTACTCGGCTTAGTTATTCCGGGCGCACCCGGAGGTCTGGGAGTCTTTGAAGCCACGGCGATCGCCCTCTTGGATGGAGTCTATCCATCGGCTATTATCCTCAGTGGAGTGGCTTTATATCGGGTGATTAGTGTATTAGCCGAGGCGATCGGCGCTCTACTTGCCTGGCTTTATCAATCCTTGAATTCGGGTCATTTCCTCAAAGTTGATTGAATCAGGTCTCTATTCGGGTCATTTTAGTGCTATTGTCCTTGAACTGCCCTAAGCTCCCTGAAGAAATCGCTAAATCGATGAACGCCTGCCAACTGCCTGAAGTCCTTGATGTCCCTAAACCGGATATTTCTGTTGTGGTTCCGATTTACAATGAAGTTGAAAGCTTGCCTTTACTGGTCGAGGCGATCGCCAAAAGCCTCACATCCACCCAATATACCTACGAACTGATCTGTGTTGATGATGGCTCAACCGATGGCTCCACAGAACTCCTAACCCAACTCGCCCAGAAAACGCCCCATCTCAAAGGCCTAATCTTACGCCGCAATTATGGCCAAACTCCAGCCATGGCCGCTGGATTCAAATATGCCCAAGGTCATGTTGTCATTACCCTTGATGCCGATCTCCAAAATGACCCAGCCGATATTCCCCTACTCTTAGAAACCCTCGAACAAGGCTACGATCTCGTCAGTGGTTGGCGGAAAAATCGCCAAGATCATGCTATAACTCGGCTCTTACCCTCCAAAATTGCTAACTGGATCATCGGCAGAGTCACTGGGGTAAAACTCCATGACTATGGTTGCTCCCTGAAAGCCTATCGTGCTGAACTGGTAGCAGATATGAACCTTTATGGGGAACTCCACCGCTTTTTACCCGCTCTAGCTTTTATTGAAGGAGCCAGAATTACTGAAATACCAGTACGCCATTATTCTCGACAGTATGGTAAGAGTAAGTATGGTCTGGGACGCACCTTCCGAGTGCTAATGGATTTGCTCACGGTTTGGTTTATGAAGAAATTCCTCACCCGGCCGATGCATATCTTCGGCTCTATGGGCTTGCTGTCCATGTTTCTGGGATTTCTGTTGGGGATTTATCTGACTATCTTGAAGTTTGGTTTTGGCGAAGATATCGGCGGCCGTCCCCTACTCATTTTGGGGGTTGTCCTGCTTCTGACTGGAATACAGCTCTTTTGTTTTGGCCTGCTGGGAGAATTACTGATGCGAGTCTACCATGAATCTCAAGACCGCCCCATCTATAGAGTGCGGGCGATCGTCGGCCAATCCTGACTTCTAGCTATCTTAGTCAAGAGAATCAGACTCTTAGCGCTTTGGACACCCCAGGAGCTTTATCCTATCTTCATAAAGCTAACTCCGGGAATCTCCTGAACTCTCACCTCCGTATTTCCTCCGCTTCGCCGAATATTCAAGAAATAATTTAGTAGATCTTCCAATGTCAAAACTTCTGGAAAGCCGTAAATTAGGGATATAGACAAACAAAACAGTTCTAGGACAGGAGAGCAGACATGAACAGCACAGTTAAGGCGATCGCACTCGGAACAGCAACCACAGTTGCAGGACTCTTTTCCCTAACCACAGCCGCTTCCGCATTCACCTTCAGCGGCCCAGCACCCACCATCAACAGTGACACCACTGGCTTCTACGAGCAATTTGCAGAGTTTTTCCAAGAAGAAAGAGTGAAATTAGAGGGAGCAGATCTTCACGAATTCAATCCAAGTGACCTGTTCTTGAAGTATGACCATGAAGTAACAGTACACTTCATCAACGAAGGTGCGCTATTCAGAAACCAACTATCCTATGAAGCGACAGGCACCACCAACAGAGAAGGACTGGTTTTTGACGACATTTCCTCAGCCGAAGCAGTGGGGAACTGGGGGGGTGATGCTCTGGACTTAGGAGATTGGGTTAGCTTAGGAACTGTTACTGCCGGAAGTAACCTAGACTTTGCCCTTAGAGCTGATGGCTATTGCCGGGATAACCAAACGACATGCAATTATCTCGGTTACGATGCAACTTACTACACTGATAGTAGCTTGAATCCTACAAGTCGTGCCACTGGGGAAGGCCTGCAACAGGTAGTCTCCTATGTTCTAGATAAACGCTACATTATCATGGGATGGGAAGATATCAACGGTAACTGGGCTGATAATGACTTCAATGATGTCCTGTTCGTAGTTGATATCGGTGAAGGTAACGCTAGAAACCTTGTCGATGTTCCTGAACCCTCTTCTATCCTTGGTTTATTAGCACTCGGTGCTGTAGGTGGATTGGTTACCCGTCGCCGCAATGCATAGGTTTGCATCGGTTATAGAGCCGATAACTTAATCTAAGTCAAAACAGTTCCGATGAGTCATTCATCGGAACTGTTGTTTTAGGAGATTTATTTGACCTCATGGCTCTCAGAGACTAAGCCCATTCTAGGGGAAACGTAGCCCCTCTTAACATGACTGCTCTTAGAACTCCCTCCTTTTTTGAGTTGATTAGTAACCACACCTAATACAGTTGCTCCAGAAATCCCCAGTTCATCCACTGCCTGATTGACCATTGAACGGTCAGTTTTTTCTAAACCAACCACCAAAACTAATCCATCAGCATGAGCGGCAACAATATGGGCATCCGCCAAACCCACCAAGGGAGGAGTATCGTAGATAACTAGATCGAAAAAGCCTTGAAACTGCCCCATTAAATATTGCATTTTCTGAGAAGAAAGGAGCTTAATGGGATCGGGCGTAAACTGTCCTGCACTCAAGAAAAATAAATTTTCTTCTAAAACCGACTGTTGAATCACTTCATTCAAACTTAAGTAATTAGTTACACTATCACTCAGCCCTCGCTGGTTATCTAAGCCAAGATAGACATGAAGCTGAGGGTGGCGCAAATCAGCATCTACCAGCAAGACTCTTTTTCCAATAGCTGCTGCGGTTTGAGCTAACTGTAGAGCGATCGTCGATTTTCCTTCTCCTACAGTAGCAGAACTAATCACTAATGAATGAATAGGCCGCTTCTTTGAATTTAATAAATTGATATTAGTATACAAAGACCGGAAAGCCTCTAAGAATGATGCACTATACTCCGGTTGTACCCATTCAGTAAACCCATTTAAATCTTGGACTTTACTTAAAATTTTAATTCTTTTTTTACTCGATTTGTTAAGAGACTTAACAAATGGAATCGAACTTAATAGAGGTGATTTCGTACTATTCTTGACCTCATCCGGACTATGAAACACCGTATGAAGCACTTCAATCAAAAAACCAACAGCAACCCCCATTAATGAACTTAATACCACAGCCAAAGCTAACTCTCTCTTGGTTTTTGTCTCAGTCACTGAACGAGGTTGTCCACTAGCATTTAGATTAATCGCTGGAGGATGAATGATTTCCCAAGGAGCTTGCTGTTCTGCTGCATCAATTTCCAAAGCTTTACGCTTAGAAAGAAATTCTTTCAGAACGTCAGTTGCAATTTCTAGTTCCCGCTCAATATCATTATAACGTCGTGTATTCAAAGCAAAATCCTTTATTTTTTGATTGAGTTCTTGCTCTGCAAGTAACAGCTCTTGACGTTGACCTTCCAGTTTTTCAATATCTATTACTATTTTGGGTAAAATTCTTCCTTCAACAATTCTTTGAGCTTCATTTAACAACTCTTGTTTTTGACTTTTTAGGATTGCTACTGGCGCACTATCGTCACGAAAGTGGGACAAGGCTTCTGCTAAATTAGCATCATTTTCTGCAATTCGATGGAGTAGTCTTTCGTTTATATTTGTATCTTGAGCTAAGACAGATATAGGATTACCTTCCAACAATTGTTTTTCACTAGCTTTATATAAAGCGTAAGTTTGAGCAAGCTGTGTCTCTATTGCCACCCGTTGTTCTTCAATTTTAATAGCTAAAATTTCTAGAGTGTTAGCATTCTTTGAAGGATTAATAAAATTAGATTCCCCTCTTACTTCTTGCATTTTATCTTGTAGGGCATCTACTCGTTGTTGAAGATTAGGAATCTGTTCATCAATAAACTTTAAAGAATTTTGTAAGCTATTTAGACGTTGTTGAAGACTATAGTTCACAAATGATTGTGCAATGTTATCTAGTACATATTGTATTTTCTCAATATTTTTGTCTTTGTAAGAAACAACAATTATTTTAGTACCTTGTTGCTTTCCGTCAACCAAATATTTACTTTGTTCAAGAGTTAATTTACTCGTTAATTTATAGTAGTTCATATCTGGATACTTTTGTTTCAGATCCTCAACAATTGGTTCAAGAATCAAAGGACTCCGTAGCACCCGTAATTGAGTTTCATAATCTAAAAAATGGCTCTGAACACTAGCTCGTTGAACATCTGGATTACTACCTTGTGCTAAAATAAACTGCCGAGCTAGAACTTCTTGAGCAGTTGGGGGCTCTACCAATAGTCGAAATGATCCTTGATATTCAAGTGTAATGTTGCGAGATTTAGACACAATCATGCCACCAGCTAGAACAGACAAAGCAAATGCGACTCCTGCCATAGTTAACACTCGACGACGCAAAACAGCAAATAGCCAGGTGGCATCAAATTCTTCTTCATTAACATCCTGGCTTTGATCTAAGCCAGCTTTCAAAGCACTTTCAATGGATTGACCATTTTGTTGAGAGGGACGATTATGAAATTGCTGTTCAATGTCCATGGCACTACCTAGTTATAGTTTAAGCAGATGTATGATAAATTCTAAATAGCTAATAATTTAGCTAATTCTCCTGGTTAATGATATTAAATAAGTTATCTAAGAGTCCAATAAAGTTCAAGACGGATGAACCTTGTGCAACAGGTCTCACTAATAACTGTAAACCATCTGAAATTTTGGTTAGTAAATTACGATCCACTACTATGATATCGTTATTTCTCAGTTGAGGGTTGGTTTCTTCATTCAGACCTTGGTTTAAATTAACTACTATCGAGCGACTTGATACGGTTCCATTGGGATTCAGTCGAAGAAGCTTAACAGAACCTCTTCTTACTCTCACATTGTCATATCCAAAACTGCCAAATGCTAACAAGGCCTGATTTAATGTAGTATCTGGAGGCACTTCAATGCGACTTGCTCTTTCCCCTCTAACTTCTCCAACCACATAAACTTGAATTGTCTCAGGGGCAAAATTAACATTACCCAATGCGATCGCCTCTGATGAACGGAGTTCAGTAGCAGTAGGTACAATTACTGTATCACCATCTTGCAAAATAGTATCTTGCTTCAAATCACCTTCATCCAAGAGGGCCCAAAGATTAACTGTAATATATTGCTCAGTCCCCGAACGGGTCAATCGACGAATTTTAATTTCACGGATATTGGCTTTAGGCTTAATTCCCCCTGCTAACTGAATTGCTCGTGTTACCGTTGGCAAACCTAATGTTCGCAGTTGGGTAGTTGTATTTCCTCCAACCAAAACATAAGGCCCTGGACGATTCACTTCTCCTATGACAGCAATACTACGGGGTACATCTGTCGCTGGAGAAAAACTGGTTAAAGCCAGAGATCTCGCTTCAACCAAATCAACTTCTGTGAGAGTTGGTATGATAATAGTATCTCCATCTTGTAAGATTATGTCTTGATTCAGTTTACCCTTATGTAAAAAATCCCATAAGTTTAAGCTTATCTTTTCAATTTGGCCAGATCTATGATATCTATGAACTTCGATCTCGCGTAAATTCGCTGCTTGAGTTATACCTTCAGCCAGTTTAATGGCTTGACTGACTGTAGGATATTGAGCAGAAGGGTTGGCCCCTACTCCAGGTGTTAAGCGGATAGTATAAGTCCCTGGACGATTCACTTCTCCTATTACACCAACATTAATGGGACGAGGAAAGGCAACCCTCAGAGAAATTACGGGATTCTTCATGACCAGACGATAGCGTACCGTGATTTCAGTGATTGCTTCTGGGATGGTAAAACCTTCAATTACAATGCGACCAATCAAAGGGAGGCTAATGGAACCATCTGAGAGAATATCATATCTTCCACTGAGTTCAGGAACCCCTAAAATATCTACATTAATAGTATCTCCAGCCCCTAAGTAATATTCCCTAGGAATTGAAGTAAATGGAGATACTGATATTGAACGAGCGCTATTTTGTGAATCATCAGCATGGAACTGTGCTGAAGCCAACCGTATATCCAAAAAGAGCGCGAAGACAATGTATCCACAAAAAATTAAGAATTGAAAATTATAAAGTAAAATGAACATAACTACTCCAGGTATATTCTTTTAACAAAGGTTACTATAATTTGAATTTGAACAGAGCATTTATCGGTAAAATTATAGGATTTATATACAACCGACTTATGATATGGTATCAACCTTACAATGTGTTGTCTATACTTTTTTATTAATAAATTAAAAAGAAAAGTAAAAAATAAGGGTATGTGAAGTTATGGCAAGAATGATTCGAGAACTATTACTAGGGAATCCAATTCTTTTGTTACTTTTAGCTTGCCTTGGATTTTTATCCACCTTGTTATTTTTTCATTTGTCATCAAAAAATCAAAAAATAGGAAGTTTTTTTAATTATTTATTTGCTTACATTTTTGTTATATTAAGCCCTGTATTAACCCAGCCTCCTTTGAATTATTTGCACCCAATAAATATCGCCAAGCAACCTTCTAAACAAGTGTTAAATTTTCTTCCTTTGTTTTTTTATCCACTCGTTTTTATTGTTTTATGGAGTAAATTATTTTTTTTTAGTAAAAACATAATTCAGATGTCATCAATTATATTTAAAAAAAATCCGACATTTTTATTATATATTTTCCTCCCGCCTCTATCAAGTGCCTGGTCTTTAGCACCTCGACCTACCCTTGAATTTGGATTGGCACTCTTCATTACAACTTTTTTGAGTATTTATATTGCTAGTCAATATAATTGGATTGAGCTGTCAAAGATACTAAGATTTAGCTATCTTTTTATTGGTCTATTTAGCTATGTTAAACAACCTCCAGGTTCAGGTGACTGGACAGGAATCACCCTATCTAAAAACGCTTTAGGAGGAATTTTAAGTATCTGTACTGCTCTATGGTTTTTGGAGTATTCTCAAGGAAATAAAGAAGCAAAGAGCCGTTATTTAGCATTGTTATTTACAGTGATTTCCTTTTTTTTGGTGAGGACTGGAAGATCGGCAGGAGCTTTAATTTCAACGATCATTATTATCGCAATTTTACTAAGTCTTAACTTTGTAAAAAAACTCAATTTTAGGTGGGCGCTTACTTGTATTGTAGTGATGATGGCACTCAATATTTGCGTCGGACTCATAGTGATAGAAAATTTAGAAGCAATTTTTACATCTCTTGAAAAAGACATGACTCTAACAGGACGTACAATTATTTGGCCTCTCATTCTTGAGGAAATTTACAAAAGTCCCTGGTTAGGATATGGGTTTGGTGGATTTTGGCAGAATTGGAGAGGAGATGATAGTCCGGGTTATGTTATTATGACAGAAAATGGTTGGTCTCCACCCAATGCTCATAATGGTTTTATAGATATATTTTTAGCCTTTGGACTTATTGGATTAACTCTATTTATATTTTCATTCATCAATAATATACTCAATGCGGTATATTATCTCATTGAAGAGAAAATTGAATTGTCTGGAGTGCCAATTATTTTCATTATGTATATTGTTTTGAATAATATTACTGAAAGCACTCTGGCAGGCAATAATCATGTTTGGTCTGCTTATGTTATGATAACTGTAAGACTATGCATAGACACTATAAACACAAAACTGGTGAAAATTCAAAAAAAACACAAAAATTAAACTAACTCTATTTTTGATTCAATATTAATATGCTTAACAAAATAAAACAAATTTATAAGAGTAGAAACTTGGGTATGCGCCAAGTATTGAATAATATTTCATGGCTCTTTTTTGATAAAATTTTGCAGATGGGCTTGGGACTCATTGTAGGAGTATGGGTTGCTCGTTATCTTGGACCGAATCAGTTTGGGTTGCTTAGTTATGCCATCGCCTTTGTTTCTTTGTTTAACCCTCTGATTAGTTTAGGACTAGACGGAATTGTAGTCCGCGATCTAGCGAGAAATTCAGAAGACAAGGATGAAATTATCGGCACAAGTTTTACTCTAAAGTTATTAACTGGCTTGCTAGTTATTATCTTAGCAACAAGTCTGAGTTTTGCTATTAAGCCAGATAATATCATTAGTAATATACTAATTGTGATTTTATCCATTGGAAGTGTCTTCAAATCATCTCAAGTAATTGAATTTTGGTTTCAATCTCAAGTTCAAGCCAAGTATATTGTCATTGCCAAGAGAATAGTTTATCTGGGGATTTCTTTGGTAAAAATTTTATTGATTCAAGCTCAAGCCACAGTAATTGCTTTTGCCATAGTAAGTCTTGCAGAAATTGTTTTCAGTTCTATTGCCTTGATGATAATTTATCAAATAAAAGGAAATAAAATAAATTTATGGAAAATACGATTAAATCGGGCTAAACTTCTACTGACAGATAGCTGGCCAATCTTTTTTGCGGGGATCACTATATATATATATTCTAAAATCGATCAAGTTATGCTCGGATCTTTACTAGAAGATACTTCAGAGCTTGGATTTTATTCAGTAGCGGTTAAACTCTCCGAAATGTTTGATTTTCTTCCCATGACAATTAATAGCTCTGTTCTGCCAAAACTAACCTCTCTGAGAAAGCGTGATCCTGAAGAATATCTTAAAAAATATCAAAATTATTTTGATTTAATGTTATGCTTATGGTTGGCTGTTGCCATTCCCACCTCTTTGTTGTCTCCCTGGATTATTAATTGGTTATATGGAGAATCCTATGCTCCTAGTATTCCCATTCTTTCTATCTACGTCTGGGCACAGTTTGGCAGCAATTTTGGTGTAGCAAGAAGTTCTTATTTGCTGATAGAAAATAAACAAAAATATTCTCTATACTTTAGCCTATCAGGTGCATTGATTAATATAGCTCTGAATCTTTATCTGATTCCAATAATGGGAGCTACAGGTGCAACAATTGCTACTCTAGCCACTTACTTTTTTGTAACTATACTAATCAATTTTTTGATTAAAGATCTATATCAAATCCAAATTTTTATTTTAAATGTATTGAATCCAGTTGGCGTAATAAATAGATTTAAGGAGTTACTGAAGTGATACAGATTAAACCTTATATTGATCATAAGCTAATTTCACCTTATAGTGGAGAGCAATTGACTCCAAAAGAGATCTTATGGCAAGGTACTCATGTGTGCGTTAAAGGTTATTGTTTACATAGGAATCGAGAAATTGTTGAAGAGTTGAAAGTTGGCCATGCACAGACCAATCCTTATACGATTGATGTTATAGATGGTAAAATTTGGGGAAATGAAGCTGCAAAGAGTTTTCTGGGAATGCCTTTGCTTTACTCTTTACAAAATCCTGATAATAGTTCACTTGAAATAAAGAAAGAAGTTTTCGATTCTTGTAGAAAAGTAATTGTTTTAAATTGTATTGATTTTTTGTATGGTCATAGCTTATTGAAACTTCTAAATGCTCAAAGGCACTTGGATGAAGCTACAGATCTTGGATTAGTTGTTATTGTTCCTCAGTATCTTCGATGGATGGTTCCAGAAGGGGTTGCGGAAATTTGGACGGTTAATATATCATTGAAGAATGGACAATGTTATTATACGCAATTTCATGATTTTGTAGAACAAGAATGTGAAAGATTTGATGAAATCTATGTCAGTAAAGCTCATTCTCATCCCAGCCAGTTTGATATAGAAAAGTTCACAAAAATAGATAAGTATGATTGGTCAGATGACAAAACTAGAATTACTTTTGTTTGGCGTGAAGATAGACCATGGGTTGGTGAATTTCTGTATGTAGTTTGTAGAAAATTTAAAGTTATACCTTGGTTGGTAAGGATTCAAAATTGGAAAGTCCGTAGGTTATTATGGTTAATCAAAAAAGCTATTCCTGATGCTCAAGTGACGATAGCTGGATTGGGAAAAAAAACTAAATTTCCTCAATGGATTGAAGATTTAAGAGTTGAGAACTATACTGAGGAAACGGAGAGAAAAGTTTGTAAAGTCTATGCGGATAGTTGTCTAGTGATTGGTATACATGGCTCAAATATGCTCCTTCCATCTGGTCATGCGGGAATGACTCTTGATTTGATGCATAAGTCAAGATGGAATAACTTTGCTCAAGATATTCTGTATCAGGAGAAAGATCCCCGACTAGCTGCTTTTAAGTACCGTTATATTCCTTTCAATACTAATTTAATAGATATATCAAGTATTGCTGTGAGTATGATTAAAAAGTTTGCTAAATTTAAAACAGCAATGAAAAATTAAACTTTGGGAATAGTTAGATATGGATTTAGCACCAATTGCCTTCTTTGCTTATAAACGACCAGAGCATACCCTGAAAGCTCTTTCTTCTTTATCTAAGTGTGATTTGGCTAAGGATAGTAAGCTTTATGTGTTTTGTGATGGTGCTAAGTGTGCTGAAGATATGGAAAGCGTATTGAAAGTTAGAGAGGTTGCCAAGAGCCAACTTTGGTGTGGTGAGGTGGAAATCATTGAACAAGAGAAGAACATGGGGTTAGCTCGTTCAATTATTTCTGGAGTGACGAATCTTTGCCAAGAGTCTGGTAAGGTTATTGTTTTAGAAGATGATTTGTTGCTTCATCCTTGCTTTTTAGAATATATGAATACAGGATTGAATCTTTACGAAAATGAGAAGCAAGTTATGCAAATTGGAGGCCATATGTTTCCGGCTAATTTTAAGCCGGAAACGGATAGTATTTTTTTGCCTTATATAACTTCATGGGGATGGGCGACTTGGGAACGAGCATGGAATTATTTTGATCCAAATTTATCGGGTTATCCTGAATTAAAGAACAATAGGAAACTTAGATATAAGTTTGATTTAGATGGATCGTATTATTATTTTAGTCTGCTGGAGGGATTCATGAATGGAAAAGTTGATTCTTGGGCAATTGTATGGTACTTGAGTGTTTTTATGCAGGAAGGCTTAACGTTGTTTCCTGTTTACTCTTTGGTGGACAATATTGGTTTTGATGGAAGTGGCATTCATTGTAAGCAAAAGAATCTACCGGTTGCTCGTCCCCCAAAAGGTTTCCGTGTTAGAACCTACCCCAATGAAATCAAAGAAAGTATTTACAAAAAAAAGGTTTTTCGAGGGTATGCTAAGGGGCAGAATCATAATTTGTGGACTAGGTTAAGGAGGAAATTACAGGTAAGGACTAGACTAAAGAAACTACTGAAAAGATAGACAGGATAAGTTTTTGTGAGAGTTCTGCATTTAGCTAATTCAGATGGTGGGGGAGCTGGTCGTGCGGCCTATCGGTTGCATCGGGGATTACGAGATTCTGATATAGATTCTCAAATGTTGGTGCAACACAAAACTCATGACGATCGCACTGTGACTGTAGATCCTAGCACTCTGAGTAAACTAATATCCAAATTAAAACTGAGCGAACACTTAGATAAATTGCCGTTAAAGAGGTATCCCGATCGCGATCGCACTGATTTTTCACTACAGTGGGTTATGGATAAGATCCCATCTAGAGTTGAGCAGCTCAAAGCTGATGTGATTAACTTACACTGGATTTGCAATGGTTTTGTCCAGATTGAAAGTTTAGCGAAATTCCGCCGGCCGTTAGTGTGGACGCTCCATGATATGTGGCCCTTTACGGGAGGATGTCATTATACTCCAGAATGCGATCGCTACATGGAATCCTGCGGAAAATGCCCTATTCTACATAGCCTTAACCCTGTTGATGTATCGCAGCGGGTGTGGAAGCGTAAAGCGCAAGCCTGGAAGAGTCTGAATTTGACAATTATCAGTCCTTCAACGTGGTTAGCTGATTGTGCGAAATCAAGCTCGCTACTCAGAGATCGACGAATTGAAGTCATTCCCCATGGTTTAGATACGCAAATCTATAAACCGATTGATCGAGAAATGGCACGACAATTGCTGAATTTACCTCAAGACAAGCAACTGGTGCTATTTGGGGCATTGTATCCGAATAGCGATCGCCGTAAAGGATTCCATTTACTTCAACCTGCTCTACAACGCCTCAGTCAGTCGGGTTGGAAAGACCGGATAGAACTGGTGATTTTTGGGGCATCCCGACCCGAACAACCGGTTGATGTTGGCTTTAAATGCCACTATCTCGGCCGTTTACATGATGATACTTCTTTGGTAACGGCCTATGCTGCGGCGGATGTGATGATTGTGCCCTCACTTCAGGAAGCATTTGGGCAAACCGCTTCTGAATCTCTTGCTTGTGGTACTCCAGTAGTAGCATTTGCGGCAACTGGATTAAAAGATATTGTCGAACATCAGAAAACAGGCTATCTCGCACAGCCTTATGAAATTGAAGATTTAGCCATGGGAATCACCTGGGTACTGGATAATCCAGAACAATACCCAAAATTGCGACAAGCCGCTCGTGCTAAAGCGGCAGTTGAATGGACTTTCGAGCGGCAAGCGAACCGTTATATTGATGTTTTTAAGGATATCTTGAGTTAAGAATTAGAGTGATTTATGAAAGATAAACTAAGATTAACGACTCTAGGCATTGAATTGGCACGGGAAGAACAATTTCCTGATGGATGTCCTATTTTGAAAGCATGGCGAGGAAACTATTCACCACATTTCAATCAAGTCATTCAAGAAACTTTAGAAATTGTGGAAACTTCGGAAGCAGATGGCTTTATATTACCGTCTAATGTTTCATTTTATTCTGCTGAAAAGATTGCAGAAATTGGAGAAATAGTCTCTAAACTAAAATTGCCTGCCATCGGTTTTGATATTAGTAATGAGCGACGAAAACCTGCTTGGTTAGACTATATCATCCGTTTCTCTTGGTATGGTTCGTTTCAGGAATCGGGGGGAATTATTAGTCCTGCATTTCTGAATTCTGAAGGTTTTGATTTACTCGCAGAGCTAGGGATTGACAACTGGGAACCGTCAGAAAAAGAAGAGTATCCTACGGTTAGTTTTTGTGGTCGAGAAGGAGGAAAAATAGGGCTGGCAATTTGGAGAATGATGCCCAAAACATTAACTCGGAAAATGGCGGCTAATTTCTTTTGTGGGACTACTCGTGGTATTCGAGCCACTTGTTGTTATCCCCTACGAGTAGATACGATGCAAATCCTAGAAAAAGATGCTCGAATTAAAACGGATTTTATGGGGCGCGGTCAGGTGGGAATGGGGCCAAAAGAACAAGGACAACGACGTAAGCAGTTTTTGCAAAACTTACAAAATAATGCTTATGCTCTATGCTCTCGTGGGACAGATAACTATAGTTGGCGATTTTATGAAGCACTTTCTTTAGGTAAAATACCGATTTTGATTGATACGGATTGTGTGTTGCCTTTAGAGGATGAAATTGCGTGGGATGATGTAATTGTCAGAGTGCCCTCAACTCGTTTGCCTGAATTGCCCGATCGCCTCTGGGAATGGCATAATCGATTCTCGGATTCTGAATTTCGCGATCTACAGCGACAGTTGCGATCGCTCTTTGAGCGCTTAACACCCGCACAATTTTATCCCGCTCTATTGAAAAAAATACTGTAGCTCAAGCTCACCCATAAGCAAATTACCAGCGATAATAGCGATAGGGATCGTCGCCTAACTCAAAGTCCATGCGGTAATCGGAATGGTAAACTGGGTGAGGTGAAGTCCAGAAACCGAATCGTTTTTGGGGTTGAATCGATTCAAAGAGGGTTTCGTCTGACTTAAATGTAGCTCCCAAATTAGCCAGAATCTCTGAAATTGCCCTGGTCTGTCGCCAGCGAGTAAACCGCAAATAAGTTTGACTATCTGCCAGTAACCACTCTGGATCAATTTGACAAAAAAGAGCCACCCCATTACCCACTTGTAAGCGGCTCAATAAGCCATCGGCAGCCATTTCCCCACCCGATTGAATTAACCAGGTATCATAACCGGAGCGCGATCGCAAATCGGAAGCACTTAATCCTTGAGTTTCTGGCCATTGGGGCACGTTCAAAGAACCCGGAAAATCCTTAACCTGTGCGACTTTCACCCCTAACAGTTCCCCCTCTTTTCGGGGTAAAACCAACAGCCTACCCCCCCGATTTAGATAATCTCTGAGAGCTTCTTCCTGAACGGTGATTCCTTCTCCTAGGATGACCAAATCGGCAGAGGGAGAAAATCGATCGACCCTCTGATAGAGTAAGCCTAAATCATCTAATTGGGCAGCCTGGCGATCGCTCCCCAAAAACACCACATTCTTAACCTTGGGTCTCAAAGGCTCCGTCACCCCATAATCCAGAATTGCCTCTGTCAAACGAGTTGCCGCAGCATCTAAAGGCACATGGTCTTCCCAATCCAACTGATTCCAAATTAAACGCCCTTGACCGTACTCCAACTCCATCAGAGGCGTATAAGCCAGATCGAACTCAGCCTCTAGAATGGGTCGCCACGAGCCATAGTGAAACTTCTCAATCGCAGCGCTACTCACACCTCCTTGATTACCCCAATGCCAACCGTACCAAGGATAACCTTTAGGACTCAATTTCCCTGCCTCCTGGAGAGTATTGGGATAGGCTTCAATTAACGTACTATTACCGCGCCAATCGAGTAAATCTTCTGCATCCAATCCCTCAATTGCCCGATGATTGGGATGAACAGGAAACACGCGGCGACTGATATGGGGAGCCACTCGCCACCCTAACCGATCTCTGAGCCAATCCGGATGTTGACTACAAATCATCACTCGCCCCCCCTGACGCACAAAATCGGCTAAATCCCCTGGCAGTTCATAGTCTTGGGATAGCACCTCGCGCCCAATTACCACTAATCGCGCTGTTTGTTGTCCATCCCAGGGAACGATATCATACCCCAATTGCTCCAGAATTCGGGTAGTTTTTCCCACTGGATCGTAGAGAGAAAGCGCCACTTGAGAATGATTTGGCTTTAAACCCTCAAAAATTCGGAATTGAAAAGAGTCTTCTTGTTGATTTTTGCGATCGCCGATTTCCGCCTTGAGACGGATTTCTCCCTGTAAAGGCCAGCTTACATTTGGGCGAATCATTTCTGTATCCGATAAAGCCACTTCCACCGGGAAAAAACGAGTGGTTGCTGGATCGAGAGTTCCTGCGCGATCGCCTTTTGCCACTGTTTCCCCTTCAACCACCACCTCCCAATTCAACTTAAACGGTTGCATTTGGCGATCGTCATTAACCAGCACAATTTGTTTCTGTAGACCTTCTCCCACCCGATAGCTATGGTCTTTAGCCGTAAACGCCCCATCGCCTCCAGCAATCCAAGCCAGAGTTGCCCCATTATTATCTAAAATCGCTTTTCCACCCGGATAAATTCGATAACTATCCGGCTGAAAATACTCCCCAAAATACTTGGGAATACTCTCCAAATAGGGCCCTCGATCGCCTTTCTGAAAAGCATCTCTAGTCACCCACTCTCGACCCTTTTCAGAAATTTCCCAGCCATGGCCATCTTGCCAAGGAATCATCCCCCCCGTGATGCCAAACGTTCGCCAACTGCGCCAAGTATTCCGACTAAATAATTGCTGTAATTCCTGAAAAGCCGGTGCAAAATCCAATTCCGGCTGATGATGCCAGTTTTGATAGTCTTGGTCTGCAATAAACTGCTGGCGAATCTTGTCTCGGTAAGCTGACGTTTCTAACTCATAAGCCTTACTACCCAAATAAATCGCGCTAAACTCCGTCATCCAAGGTTCTGAATGCATCGCCTTCGCTACACCATCGCGACTTCGCATCATCGTCGTAAATATCGGCGTACCAAACTCAACCACTAAATAGGGCATCTCTCCCTGTTTGCTCCAATGGGAAAGCCACTCTTCCCGTTCCTGTAGAGGCATCAAATTCAAATAAGAATTGAGAGCATAAATATCTCCCACCGATGCTCCTTGATGAACCATCACCGGTCGAGTCGGATCGGAGTGCTTAATCTTTTCCACTGCCGCTTCAACCATGAGTCTTCTTTCTTGCCAACGGCGATCGCTCTCTCGTGAACCCAAAGTTCCCACAACATTCTTGATCCCAACTCGACGCGGATTTTGATCGTCACCATGACCCAAAAAATTAGGACTCGTTGCCCAAAAGAGAATAGACGGATGATTGCGATAACGACGTAATTCCCGCTCCATTCTCTCTTCCCAATCTTTGCGTTTTTCTTCCTTTTTCCACTGCTTTGACCACCCCAAAGGAGTCATATCTAGAGCCGGTGCAATGATAGGAAATCCCTTTAAATCCGCCCGTTCGCTCAACAGCTCGCGAAAATGCCATCGTCCCCGTTCATCATGATTCCAGGGCCAAAGTTCGGCAATATTGAATCCAGCCCACTGATACCCCTCAATCATGCGATCGATCGCTTCAGGAATACCCACCGCCCAACCTTGCCAATTATCCTTATGGTAAATAGGACGCAGACGAATTTCTGTGCCGTTTAAGTAGAATTGTTTGCCTTCAATCCAAAATTCTCGAAAACCAAAGGATTGATCGTAGGTATCCTCAATCCCCTCTCCTTTCACTTGCAATCGGAGCGTATATAAATTCGGCTGCTCCACATCCCACAATCGAGGATTTTGCCAATCCCAGACTAAGTTTAGAGTTTGAACTGACTGTGCTTTAACGGGTTTTGTTGCTGTAAATTCCCGTTCCACTTGACCCTGTTCATCCAGCATTTTTGCTGTAATTTCCACTGAACCCGCTTGTCTAACATCTGTGAGTTCAACATCAACTTGTATTTGTTGTTTGCGGGTGGAAGGTTGTACAAAGACATCGCTAATCAATGCACCTTGGGGAATACTTAATAATCGCACTTCGCCAATCAAACCGCGAGAGTCTAATTTAGCTTCAGTGGTGTAAATTTCATTCGGCCCCATAATTACCGCTTTATCATCGCGATCGGGAATGGCACGAACCAAAAGACTGAGATTATTCTCTGCTCCCGGATTAACCATTGAAGTAATATCTACAGCCCCATAAGGCCAATTCACTTCACCACAAGGTCGGTTATTAATATACAAACTGGCATCCGTGCTAACCCGCTCCAAACTGAGGAGAATTCTACGTCCTTCCCACCCAGACGGAATATTTACCTGTTTTTGATACCAAGCCTGGGCTAACGTTTCTCCGTTAAAGCCCTTCCAAGGGTCGCCAGTACCACGGGAAAGGACACCGGGGACTGATTGGGCGTTTTCCCGTCTCCAGTCCCCAGGAACACGAATTTTGCCCCAATTGCTTTGGGGGGGAGTGGTGGTAGAGGCGATCGCCGGTTGAAAATCCCATACCCCATTCAGGTAGACTTGAGCGCGATCGCCATTTTCCGGAACTTCAGTCAGTGCTGGATAACTGGTAACCTGGAGCGTTCTACAAGAAAACCCCCCATCCGGTGCTGAGGTATAGCCAAGATCGCCCATACAGCTTAACGTAATCCAGCCTATACAAAATAGTCCCAAGAACTGTACTAACCTTTTCTTCATAAATCCATTGAGCTGAAGGTTTAACCCGAAATCGGATCGAGTAATTGTTCTCTCAAATAAACCGCATACTCTTGAGCATCACCCTGAGTTAGATGCACCCCATCGCTCGTTTTCCACTCCCTCTGGGGATTCGGTAACCATTCAAAGCGATCGCTCGGAAAAAGAGTTTCTATTAGCTCTTCGATTTCCTGTTTTTTGACCGTTGTTTCTAAACCCGGTTCTCCCGGAACATTAAATAAAACAATGCGCGACTCCTGACTACTGATGGCCAATAATTGATTTTTGATCACCTGAGCTTGTTCAATAATCAATGCTTTTGTCTCATCAGATAGAGGATTACTGAATTGTTTCTTCACTCTTTCTATTTCCTGTAACCTCAACGGAGAATCTGGCGCAGTGCCAGATTCTTGATTCCCTTGTGACCACTTCCTCAAACTATCCACCAACACACTAACCGGTCTATACTCTTGCTTAAACATAGGAAAATGAGAGCGCATAAAATATAAAAAAGGATTGTACAAAGAATCAATCAAATATACATCCAGTTCCCGTTGAATCGTCTCATTCACTTCAACCAATATGATTTTAGGTTTTGATGATTTTTTCCTTACAATTTCTAGACCTGTTTGCGTGCAACCTCCCCGCATCGCCAAATTAAAAACATCAGAACCAATCATTTTGGGATCGAGATTAGCCGTTAGCGAACTTCCGACCAAAACCATTTGAGCATGACTCATGGGAGTATAAACATATTCTTCTGCTTTAATGAAATTAGACTGAGCTTGATGAATCCCTTCACTGGGACTAATCAAACCTGAAAAAATCAAAACTTGATACCCAATCATCACTGTAAAGCATAAGAGTAAACATTGCCCGACAAAATTTATTTTTCTGACTTTAGAATTGAAAATAGATAAACGCATTAGAACTTCCTTTATTCAGAATTATCAATGCCAGCATCAATCCAAAACTTAAGACCTGTAATTTTTTTCCGGTTCCAGATCCAAGAAGTTCCGCCCCTTTGCTTTGCAGATTGGGAAAATGAGGCAAATGATACAGTAAGACAGGGAGAGAGAAGAGCAAGACTGGAATAATGCGAATTAGAGCAGGTTTCACCTGAGTATTTCTAGCCAGGGTTACCATGAAGTCAACCGCTTGACTAAACTCAGGAAGCTTAAATAAAAGCCAGCCGAAAGAAACAAACGTAAATACCGCTAAGACTCGGATAGTATCGGTCAAGAATGGCTTCCATTGGATTCTATCGCGATCGCTAGATTGAGATACACGATCCCATCCCAATAATCGCTCTACCGCTAACCCCATACCATGAAACATCCCCCATACTGCATAACTCCAAGCCGCTCCATGCCATAATCCCCCCAGAGTCATGACAATCATTAAATTAAGATAGGTTCGGATTTCACCTTTCCGATTCCCTCCTAGGGGAATGTAGAGATAATATTTTAACCAGGTCGATAAAGAAATATGCCACCGTCGCCAAAATTCGGCAATGGAGCGGGAAATATAGGGGAAATTGAAGTTTTCGGGTAGAGTATAGCCAAAGGATGCCGCTAAACCGATCGCGATTAAGGAATATCCGGCAAAATCGGCAAAAATTTGCATGGAATAACCAAATAACAAGACTAGGTTCGTCAGAGTGCCTTGACTTTGATAATAGGGATAGGTAATCCAGAAGGTATAGTCTTTTATGTTATCGGCGATCACCATTTTCAAGAAATAGCCAGACACCAGGGCCCGAAAAACCAGTTCCCAAGGGATATCCTGAAAATATTTTCTCGCAATTTGCGGATAAAAATCATTGGCTCTGACAATGGGGCCAGCGACCAGTTGCGGGAAAAAGGACAGAAAAAAGGAGGTGTTGAGTAAATAGCGAATAGGGGTAAGATGGACAAAATATTTCTCTTGTTGTTTTCTGACTTCCCATTCAGCATCTTGCTGACGCAGGACATCGACGACTAAACTAATGCCTTGGAAGGTGTAGAAGGAGATGCCGATGGGGAGAGGTAGATGTAAAAGGGTTTGTATGAGGGCATCTTCTGGAGTGGGATTAATATTCAAGAAGGTTGTAAATAGGTTGGTGAGCAATGCACCGTACTTAAATAATCCCAACACCCCTAAATTGGCGGCTACTCCCAAAACGGCCCAGAGAATCCTAACTTGTCGCTTCTCTGTATGGCAAATTTTGAAGCTGGTTAAAACATTGATGCCAATCGAGATAATGAGTAATAATAGCAGAGCTGGAGAACTCCAGGCATAAAAGATAAAACTAGAAATAACGAGAATCGGAACCTGTATGCCCTTAAAAAGGGGTAAGTAATAAAGGATAAAGGTAATCAGAACAAAAACGAAGAAAGTAAAGCTCGTGAATAACATACCCTGAAGGCCGGTAAAGGGGAGGGATGGGCGGAGTTTAATCTAACGTAATGAGATCCAGTGATTTTTGTCAACAGTCAAAAGATGAGAATTTGTTTTAGCGATCGCCAACAAAAATTCTCATCTTTATCTATTCCGGGATTTTCAGGTCAACCGAGACCCTAGGAGCCATCAAGCAATTAACTCTCCAGAGGGCACATCAACCACCGCCACCGATCGCTGATCCACCTGAATTTTAATTGTGTGGGCTAACCTCAATTGGATCACCGGCTCACGAATCAACGCATAGACCTTAGCGAGCTTATCCGCCATCTCTCGATTGAAACAGCGAATATGTAACACCCCCCACCGCCTAAATACCTGACATCGAGACAAAGGGAGCAAACACCTTAATTCTCGTTGATTCTCACGATAAAAATCCCAGATCAACCGCGTTAGTTGTGAAGGTCGTTTCATAGCCTTAAGTCCTTACGTGCAATGGGCCCAATCCTTTGTTCGTGTAAATTCCTTACTATCTCCATTGAACCCTAACCTTCTCAGAGCTGGTATATTCCTGAAAAAATATTTAATAATTCATCGATAAAACTGTCATGATTCTTGACATTACAGCGCCCAGGGCGGTGATGGGTAATCAGTAATCGATAATCAGTAATTTTTCCCTATTCCCCTATCCCACCTTCGCCTTTGCCTCTGAAACCGGGTTAGCTTTCGATTCAGCCGGGACAGCATCTAAAATCTTTTCCGGTTCCACCTGAGTCAGGGGGATTTCCTCCACTTCCGGCAGGCGCTCCACCGATAACCGCTTGGCCTGAGAAGCGCCTGACAAACGCTTCAACAGAGCGGGTCTCGGATCGTGGAGCAAATAAATAATCAGATCGCCACTGCGCCACTCTTCCGACGCAGGCATCACTTCCAAGCGGCCATCCCTAGAGAACAAAATCGGAACCAACTCCCCAGCCCGGATCAGGGCTTGTAAATGGGCCTGTTGAAACCCTAACCCTTCCGTTTTCAGCGTCGTTACCCCCAACTTCACCTTCCCCTCGTCTACATACTGATTCCAAATCTTAATCGGCAGGTGGGGAATAAATGCCTGGGAAATCTTCTGGGGACTCTTAGAATGTTGCTGTCCCTGGGAATCACGGGGAAACACTGCATACACCCTAGGGGGATCGAACTCTTCTACCGCCCGTTGAGCCAAGACATAATTCACTTCACCATTATTGGTCATGGCCAAAAATGTCCCCATGGAAGCGAGTCCCGCTTCCTCTAGAACGGCCGTATCCAGGGCACTACTAACAAACACTCGCAACCCTTCTGCTTCCGCTTGACGGCAGGCTTCTGTATTCGTGTCGATTAGAACCACAGACTCCCCTTGTTCCTCAAACAAGCGAGCTATTAACCGACTCAAGGGACTAATCCCGACAATGACGGCTCCCGTGGCTTTCGTTGAGGTGATTTGTAACAAGCTGGCGAACCATCCTGCCGTTAGACCTTGGCATAAGACGGTCATAATAATCGTCAAAAACACCAAGGCTTTAATGGCATCTCCCCCGCTTATGCCCCGTTGAGTTAATAAAATTGAGAATAAGGAAGCAACGGAGGCAGAAACAATTCCTCTAGGGCCGATCCAACCCAAAAATAACTTTTGTCGCCAATTCATGTCACTGGGCCAGGTACAGACCCAAATATTCAGGGGTCGAATGACGAACATGAGCATCAAGACAGTCCAGACACTGCCCCAACCCAAAGCAAAGATACTGGCGATCGATAAATCAGCAGCTAATAGAATAAATAAGACGGAAACCGCCAACATGGTCAGTTGGCCCTTAAACCGCCGTAATAACCGCTCCTCTGGCAGGGAAGACCCCCGGAGAACAATCCCAGAGACAACGGTGGCCATGAGTCCGGCTTCGGAGCGAATGGTTTGGGCAATGCCAAACAGTCCTAACAACCCGGCCAAAACCACTAAGTTTTTTAAGTCTTCAGACAAAAACTTACTGCGCTTGAGAAACCAACCCAGTAGCCAGCCCCCCAAAGCACCGATCGCCCCACCAATGCCTAGGCGCAGCAATAACCCACTGATAATAGAAAGTGGATCGGCATCCCCATTGAGGATAATATCCAAAACCACCACCGCCAAGATCGCCCCTACCGGATCGATTAAGACCCCTTCTCCTTCCAACAGGGTTGCTATCGGCCGCTGCACTTTCACATGCTTGAGCAAGGGAGAAATGACTGTCGGCCCGGTCACCACGACCAAAGAAGCATATAAAAAGGCAATTCCCCAAGGGAATTCAGCCAAGTAATGGGCACAGATACCCCCACCAATCAACGTAATCAAAGTGCCAATGGTGACCAGATTCCGCAAACTTCCAGAAACTTTACCCAAATCTCGAAGTTCAAGATTCAGTCCCCCTTCAAACAAAATTAGGGCAACCGAAAGGGCCACAATCACTTCAATACCAATACCGAGCAGTTGAGGATCAATTAATCCTACACCATCGGGCCCTAACAAAATCCCAAAGGGCAACAGGAAGACGATCGCCGGTACGCGCAGAAAATCTGCCAGCACCTGGGCACTAATCCCGGACATGACTGTGAGGATAATCAAGAGGGTGATTTCAAAAGATCCTTCCATAAGCGAAATCGCGCTGGTTCAGCGTTGGAGACAGATATAACCTAGCGTGTTCTCTTCACTTTGACCAGATCGGGTCTCTATACGCTGGTTTTGGAGAGTTGTGAAATTTTAAGTTATGTTATTAGTATGTTATTAAATTTCATATTTCTCCAAAGTTTGTTGAGTGTTCTGCTCCGATCGTTTTCAATTTAATCGTTATAAACCCCTTGGTGAAGCAGTTTAGTGATAAAATATTGGATCATCCTTTCCGTGACCCCCTCTTGAGTAAGCGCCTCTGGGGGATAGTAGTGCTGGTGCTGGTGTCAGTGGGCGTAATTGGCTTTTCGATCCAGTATTTCGATCGGCCTTCTCCTTACTTAAAAGAAGTCTTGGCTTTGGAAGGCGATCGCGTTCAAGGTCATGCTATTTTCCAAATGAATTGTGCCGGATGTCATGGACTTGAAGCCAATGGCCGAGTGGGGCCAAGTTTGAAAGGAGTTTCAGAGCATAAGTCTAAGCGCCGTTTAATCGAACAAGTGATCAGTGGCAAAACGCCCCCCATGCCCCAATTTCAGCCCAGTCCCCAAGTGATGGCGGATTTATTGAGTTATTTGGAGTCTCTGTAGCAGGTGAGGCAAGAGGAAAAACCTCAGTTTATCGTCCTAATGTCGCAGGATTACCCAAGTCAAAGAGTCCGGCGATACAACCGGTCATGAGGGTGGCGAGAGTAGCGGCCCATAAGGCTTTGAAGCCGAGGGAAGAGACTTCGGAGCGCCGTTCGGGAATCAGGGAAGAGAGTCCGCCAACAAAGATGCCATAGGAGGCAAAGTGGGTAAAGCCGCAGAGAACATAGCTGACGATGAGCATGGCGCGATCGCTAATGGCTCCAGTGCGGCTAAGATTAGCAAGACTAATATAGGGTGGCACATTGGTTTCAAACACCCGACGACCGATAATCACCGAAGCTTGC
Organism: Roseofilum capinflatum BLCC-M114; assembly: GCF_030068505.1. Taxonomy (NCBI): domain Bacteria; kingdom Bacillati; phylum Cyanobacteriota; class Cyanophyceae; order Desertifilales; family Desertifilaceae; genus Roseofilum; species Roseofilum capinflatum. Next base: position 15,604 of record NZ_JAQOSO010000084.1, on the reverse strand, counting down.
CAAATCTCGTTAATATCTAGGGAAACTCCTGTGAGCATGGTCAGGGGAAAGAACAGGAAGCCCATAATATTTTGCAGAGTGATCACCTGAAAGACAGTACCGACTGGTGCAGGTAATCCGGATAGGCTATCAAATCCCATATTAATTAGGGCGACTAAGCCCAAAATGGCGATAATGACGGCGGCAATACCGACGGCCATTTTTACCCCATCTAAGGCTCCCATAATCAGGCTGTCCATGGGATTAGGACGCTTTTCGGGGTCTTGCTCTGGCTCTTCGGGAATTTTACCCAGGGTTTCCGGTGTTCCGGTTTCGGGAACCAGGATTTTGGCAATTACGAAACACGCGGGAATGGTCATAATGGAAGCGGAGACCAAATGACCGGCAATGGAGGGAAAGACGGGGCGCAAAAATCCGGCATAGAGTCCGAGGACAGAGGAAGCGATAGAGCCAAAGCAACTGGTGAGAATGGCACAGATTTCGCTACGGGTCATTTTAGCAAGGAAGGGTTTAACGGCGATCGCCGATTCAATGCCCACAAAAATATTAGCGGCTCCCGATAAAGACTCTGCCCCGCTAATTTTCATGGTTTTCTGGAAAATTTGGGCAAACACCTTCACAATCGGTTGAATAATATTCAATCGATAGAGCAGAGCCACTAAAGCAGAAAAGAAGACCACTTGCGGTAGAGAGCGAAAGGCGAAGATATAGCCCGGATTGAGGTTATCGGAGCCAAGTTTATCGCCGGGAATAGCGATATAGGGTTGACCGACTGCCCGCGCAATCCAGCGTCCGGCTGGCCCCGGGCCAACCACCCGGTTGGGATCGGGCACAAAGGCGGACGTATCCCCCCCAAATAGGAAGCGAGCACCCGCTTCTGAAGCGTCTAAGAGGGCATTGAGCAGATTATTGAGTTGGGCAATGAGGTCGCGGGTAGGGAGGACGAAAACGAGCAGTCCAATAATCAGTTGTAGACTAATCCCAAAGATAATGGTTTTCCAGGGAACCACTTTGCGGTCTTCGGAACCCACCCAAGCGATCAGACATAAGACGACGATTCCGAGGGCGGAGATTAGGTTTAAGATGGGGTTCATGGGCAGAGTGCTTCCTTACAGTAGCCAGCCAATCCGGTGAGTTCACACCAATTTGACTATTATCAGACTCTGGAATTAGACCGATGTCAAGTCCAGAATGGCCATAATCGATGAAAAATTGAGGTTAAGGGGTTTAAGCTTAGGATATAAGCACTCCGTTGGTTTAGGGAGAATTTGAGGTTTATGGAAGCGTTTGATTTAAATCCACCGGCTTGGACAGAGCAGGCGACCCATGCGTTTAAGTTTTGTTGTCCTCGTTGTGCGGCGACTTCTAGGGAAGCCGAGCGGGTTTGGTTAAATCGGCGATCGCCGGTTTATACCCAAGGCCATCGCCGCAAATGGCAAGAATTTTATCTCTGTGAATGTGGGCAAGCTTGGTGGGGTTGGAGCGATGAACGACCGCCTTCCGAGTTGGCAGGGGGCGATCGTCCTCGTCCTGAACCGCCTAATCCGTTTGAGGGATTTTAGGTGGGGAGGATTATTGATCGACGGCGACTTGGGGTAAGCCCATGCTGTAATTGACTGCCCGGCTTTCCAGGTTATAGCTCAGTTCTCCTTTCTGAAGGAGCGATCGCACAAAATGCTCCAAATCCGAGCCAATCCGACGCAGATTATACTCCGTCAAATCCTGGCCCTCATAAGCCGCCACCAACTCCTCAAACTTCCCATAGACCGCTTTCAGCGCCGAATCTGTCCAATTCAACTCATTATCCGGATCGACATCCAGAGTCAGCATATTTTCAGAAGGATTCAGTTCCTCCTTCTCAATAACAGCCGTAAAAATGCGGATATGGCGGGTCGTAGACTTCAGTAGCATATAATAGTCAATAAAAAAACAGCCTACAGGTATTCTGTCATTGCTCGGCAACGGACGCAATCTCTAAGCTATCTTAGGCAAGGGTGCAATTGTATTGATCTCCCAAACCCAATAACGCAGAGTCGTTTCCGCTTCCCTCATGGCCAAAACTAAACTCAAATCCAAAGGAAAAGCACCTAATCCAGCAACTCTAGTCAAACCACCGCCAACAAAAGAAGAACTAGCCGCCAAAAAACGCGAAGCCGCCAATGCTCGCAAAAAGTTCAATGGAGTCCTCGGACAGGCGATCGGTATCGGTTCCGTCTTCGGCTTAATTGGATTTGCAGTTATGGGTGAACCCTCATTTTTTGTGGCCGGATTATTTGGTATTGCTGTCCTCATATTTTCCTTAAACTATCCCATTCAAGCTCTGTGGGCATTTTATATTTATATGCCCTTCAGCGGCACGGTCGTCTATTGGGTCGGAGGAGGGAATGCTCTCCTTCACTTAGCCAAAGATGCGTTCTACATTCCCGGATTAATGGGGATCTATCAATATACAAAACGATATCGTTTACCCTTCCTTGTGCCCAAAGCTTTAGTCCCTTTCATATTCGCTTTATTAGCTTATTGTATATTTGTCATCCTTGCTATCAATACAACTGAAAGAATATACCCAGGGGATAAACCGATCTTATTAGGAATTTTAGGTTTAAAAGTTTTCATGGGATATATCCCCCTAATTAGCTGCGGGTTTTATATGATTCGGGGAAAAAAAGAATTGCTCTGGATCACGCGCTTAACCACAATTCTTGCAATTATTACTTGTGTTCTCTGTTTGATGCAATATCAAATGCTGTCATCTGGTACATGCAACGGAACACGCGGTGCGATAGGAGATGCTTTATTTAAAGCGGATATTGAGGCCAAATGTTTAGTGGGAGGTTCTTTAACCTTCAGTCCATCACAAAATCAGATTCGCCTACCAAGTACGTTACCCTCTCCTTGGCACTGGGGTTGGTATATGATTTGTAGTGCCTTTTTTACCTTTGCAACTGCCTTTTGCGATCCTTCTCTTCCCTGGCAAATGGCTGGATTTGTTGGCATGGGTTTAAACTTCGTTTGTTCTGTAATTTCAGGGCAACGAATTGCCACAATGCTTGTACCAGTAGTAACGATTATTTTACTGGTGCTGACGGGTCAAGTTGCCAACCTAAAACGATTTATTCCCATTGCATTGGGATTGACCTTGCTATTGGGAGGTGCTGCTGTAGCATTCCCCGATGTTGTGCAAGAAAGATGGGATAGTTTAATCGGTCGAGTCGGTGCGTCTAACCCCGCCGATTTTATTGCTGAACAAGCAGAAAGTTCTGCCAAGAGAGCCGGTTTGTTTGGCAATGGATTAGGACGTGCAACTAACTCTGCTAGAGCATTTGGGAGGACTTTTTTGGTGGAAACATGGTTTCCAAAAATACTATTTGAACTTGGGAAGCCAGGGCTGACGTTGTTTTTGTTGATGGTTACAGTTCTCACCTGGGAAACGTTTAAATCTTATCGTTCGGTGAAAGATAAAAGCTTACGAAACTTTGGCGCTTGCTTCTGGGTATTTATTTTAATTATTAGTTACCAAACTTACTGGTATCCCCTGGACACTGATCCGGTGTGCGTCTACTATTGGTTGTTTGCTGGCATTACGTTAAAGTTGCCAGCCATTGATAAGGAGGAGCAGAAGAAAAAGGAAGAGTTGGAAGCGCTGCTGGAAGCACAAGCCGATCCGAAAAAACGCAAGAAATCTAAATCTAAATCGGCTAAATCTGGCAAAAATGGGCGTAAATCGAGTAAAAAGAGGAGATAGAATCCCTATACTGGACTGTTTCAACTAAAATAAGGCAATAGAAAACTCGGTTCGGTGTTAGCGCTTTAGCGCTCACTACAAACAAAATCTAATGCATCAAATTAGATGAAACAATCCACTACTATAGAGTAACCAACTATGAGTTTACCTTTTCTTTCTGTAATTATTCCTACCTATGGGCGAGAGGAACCCTTACGGGATAGTATCCAGGATGTCCTTAAGCAGGACTATCCCCATTTTGAGCTGATAGTCGTCGATCAAACCGCCGAGCATAAACCGGAAGTGCAAGCGTTCTTGGATGAGATGGCTAATTCAGGTAAAATTAAGCTGTTTCGAGTCAGTTGGGCGAGTTTACCTGGAGCGCGAAATTATGCAGTACGGCGCTCTAGTGGGGATGTGGTGCTGTTTATTGATGATGATGTGGTGTTACCGGACGGGTATTTGATGGCCCATGCTCGCAATTACGATCGCCCGGAAGTCGGTGCTGTAGCGGGTCGCGTTTTTGACCGCATGAAGTTGGGCGAGTCTCAGGATGGTTACACCATTGAGGACTTACCCCCCCAAGCCTTTGACCCCGGCATCGCTTGGTATCACATTGATTTAGTCCATACCACGAAAGCTCAGGAAGTCATTTCTGCTCGTGGGTGTAATATGTCCTTTCGGCGTGATATTTTTACCAGATATGGACTGGAATTTGATGAGCGATTTCGCGGTAGTGCGGTGCGGGAAGAGTCCGATTTTTGCTTGCGCTTGCGCCAGACCGGATACAAAATCTGGTACGATCCAGAGGCAAATTTGGTGCATTTAGGGGAAGAAACGGGAGGATGTCACGATATTTCGACGCGATCGCTAGAATATCAGATTACCTTCTACCATAACCACTTTCTCATGGGACTCAAAAATTTGACCGTCGGTCAGCAAGTCCGGTTCTTTAGCAAGTTATTTGACTGCCATGTTTTAGGTCATCCTCCCTGCAATAAAAGTGGTTCCCCCATCAAAATTGTCAGTCGCGCAGGGTTCTACACCATGGGTTACTTGAGTGCTTGGCAAACTCGACTCAAAACTCTCTGGAAAACTGGGCAAATGTATAGCCAGCAAGACGAAAAATGGACAACCTCTCAATCGGTTTAATGGTGTTATTGGACTCTAGATCATCATGAAAATTTTAATCGCCAGCCACACCTATATCGTCGATCTCAATCGTGAGAAATTGAGAAAACTGGCCCAACTCGATCCCAGGATAGAAGTAACCGTAGTTGTCCCCAAACGATGGCGACCAGGAGGGGTACAAAACAAAATCATTGAAACTCAACCCGTGGATGAGGGCAATTTTCGGGTTGTGCCTTTATCTAACTTTAGTCAAAACAACCAAGGCTTATTAACCTTTGGTCTAGATTTAGTGCAACTGCTAAAAACATTCAAGCCCAATATCTTGCAGACCGAACAAGGCGCAAAAGCCTTCAGTCATGCCGAATTAATCACCCTCAATAACCAACTAAACCTGAAAGCTAAAAATGTATTTTTCACCTGGTGGAACTTACCCTATGAAGTTAAGTTTCCCATCTCTGTGTTAGAGGGTTTTAATCTGAAAAATTCCCACGGAATCATATCGGGAAACCAAGACGGAGCGGATGTTCTGCGCGATCATGGCTATGACGGGCCCATTAAAGTCATGCCCCAACTGGGGGTAGATGAGCAATTATTTTCCCCCCAAGAGCAACCAGAGTTAAGAATATCATTGGGCATTAAGCCGGATGAATTTGTGGTGGGTTTTGTGGGGCGGTTTGTGGAAGAAAAAGGACTTTTAACCCTCTTCACAGCCTTAAAAGGAATTACAGAACATCCCTGGAAATGGGTGTTGCTCGGTCGCGGTGATTTGAAGCAAGAGATTTTAAACAAGGCTTCAGAATTTGGCTTACGAGACCGGCTTGTTTTTGTGGAAAGTGTCCCCCACGATCAAGTTTATCGCTATATTAATTTAATGGATGTCTTGGTTTTACCCTCTGAGACGACCTATAAGTTTAAAACCCTAACAGCGGCCGGTTGGAAAGAACAGTTCGGCCATGTTTTAATTGAAGCAATGTCTTGTAAAGTGCCTGTGATTGGTTCGGATTCTGGAGAAATTCCCCATGTGATTGAGGAAGCGGGATTAATTTTTCCAGAAGCGAATGTAGATGGTTTGCGAAACTGTTTGCGTCAAATGATGGAAAATCAAGACTTACGGCAAGATTTAGCGCAAAAAGGTTACGAACGGGCTATGCTTCACTATACCAATACGGCTTTGGCAAAACAACAATTATCGTTTTATGAACAGTTGCTTGCCTAAATTTTAAGTGGATATCTTGCCCTCTCCCTATATCCCTCTCCCAAGGGAGAGGGACTTCTCTCCCCTTCTCCCTTCGACTTCGCTCAGGGCAGCGCCTGCGGGAGAAGGGGCTGGGGGATGAGGGGAGATTTTGTACATATGCTATAAATTTCTATACTCTTAACTATAATGCGCGTTTTACAAATTGTTCCTTCGATTTCTCTGGTCTATGGTGGCCCCAGTCAGATGGTCAAAGGGTTGTCTGCGGCCTTGAGTGATGCGGGTATTGAAGTAACTATTCTAACTACAGATTCCAATGGCGATACGGGAGAAGCGCCTTTAGATGTGCCTCTAGACCGCCCTGTGGAAGAAAATGGTTATCACATTCGTTACTTTCGCTGCTCTCCCTTCCGACGCTACAAGTTTTCCCTAGATTTATTAAACTGGCTGTCTGAACATGCCTCAGAGTATGATATTGCCCATATTCATGCCCTGTTTTCTCCCGTCAGTTCGGCGGCAGCTACTATTGCCCGACGGAAAAAACTGCCTTATCTGATGCGTCCTTTGGGAACTTTAGACCCAGCAGATTTACGCAAAAAACGACAGCTTAAACGCCTCTATACGGCGCTCTGGGAAAAGCCTAATATTGCTGGAGCAGCCGCGATTCATTTTACCAGTAGTATTGAAGCGAAAATTTCCGATCGCTTCGGAACCGATACCCCAGGGGTAATTGTACCCTTGGGCGTACAACTGCCCCAACTGCCTGAACCGGGAAAAGCCAGAGCCAACCTGAACATCCCCCCAGATAAACCCCTGATTCTCTATATGTCCAGAATCGACCCGAAAAAGGGCTTAGATTTGCTCCTGCCTGCCCTGGAAACCCTGGTGAATGAAAAATTTGACTTTGAGTTCGTTTTAGCGGGCGGAAATCCACAAAATACTGCCTATGTGGAGCAAATTAAACAGGAGATCCAGTCCTCGCCTTTAGCCTCTTGTACCCGGTTTCCGGGGTTTGTCCGGGGAGAGGAAAAAGCAGCACTGTTGCGGGATGCGGATCTGTTCGTGCTGCCTTCCTATTATGAGAATTTTGGCATTGCTGTTGCTGAAGCGATCGCCTCCGGAACCCCTGTCGTCATCTCCACAGGGGTTTATATTTGGGAAGATATCCAAAAATCGGCGGCTGGATGGGTGTGTGGTTGCGATGTCGATTCGTTAACTGGTAGTTTACGATTGGCTCTGAGCGATCGCCAAGAACGGCTGAAACGGGGAGCAGCCGGCGCAGAATATGCAAACACTCACTATAGCTGGCCGGCGATCGCCCAACAAATGATCGAGGTTTACCAACAATTTCTTTAAGATAAGTTTCCATGCTTAGATGGTTTTTTAATTTAGTGATTATATTGATATTTTTGATCTCTAGCACCTTAAGTGTAGAACCCTGGCTTATGCTTAATCTAGAGACCACAAAAATCTCCTTGTTTGGATTTCATGATGTTGTCGAATCTTCCACGAATTATGGGTTAGATTACGAAAATAAAAAGTTAGAAAAATTCTTAGAATATCTGTGTAAAAATGATTATTGGTTTTTATCTACCGATGATCTTAAAGCCTATTTTTTAGAACGGTCACAAAAAATTCCGCAAAAATATATCGGTAAAAAGGCAGTTCTTATCTCATTTGATGATGGATACAAAAGCATGTATACTCAAGTCCTCCCTTTACTCAGAAAACTTTCTCAAAAATATCATAAGCAATTAACAGTAACTCTATTTGTAAATTCAAGGTTTATGACTCATGAAAAATCAAAAAAGTATGCAACTTGCGAAGAACTAAAACAAGGAATAGAAAGTGATTTTTTTGATATTCAATCTCATGGATGGAGACATCGAAGATTAACACACTTAGATCCCGATCAATTAACCATAGAGTTATCCAAAGGTCAAAGCATTTTAAGATCCTGTCTTGACGATCAAGCTAATTCCCATTATTCCAAGACTGTATCTCATATTGCTTACGCTTATAATGACTTCAATCCTTCGATCCAAAATTCTGTAGCCAGATATTATCAATCAGGATATCTATACAATCACCAAATTTTTAAGTTAGGTTATAATCAAAATCCGTATACTCTACCAAGAGTTCGAGTAACTCAAAAAGATACGCCAGAGGATTTAATAAAAATTGCAGAATTTTCTTCTGAACTTACTCAAAATCCTCAATCTTATACAGGAAGGATGTTTTTTAATATTTTTGCTGATTTTTTGTAACATTAAGTTTTAATGGAATTCTTATGGCTAATCAACCTAATCAAACAGGACAGCGAATCAATTGGATTGACCAAATTAAAGGTCTAGCAATTTTCGGTATTTTACTTTTTCATTTTTTCCAGAATTATCCTGAGCGTATCCCCTTAGTCGTCACCCTTGACAAACTAGGTGCTAAAGTGGGTTTTGCTGCTGTTGATATCTTTTTTGTCATGGCTGGATTTAATATTACTTATGTCATGGCCAGGAAAAATTTACTTCCTACGATTCATTTTGACTGGAGATCGTGGCTAATCAAGCGGTTAAATCGCCTTTATCCCACCTATTTATTGGCTGTTGTTTTTAGTTTAATTTTATATTTTATTCTGTCCTATCCTCAAAAATATATTTTTCCAGATTTTTTGCTAAGTGTAGTGGGTTTAGCAGGTTATACCTTCCAATCTATTAATCCTGGATTTTGGTTTTTTACGGTTATTTTACAAGCCTACTTAGTTACGCCACTTATTTTCCGCATTTCTCAGAGTAAACCGATAATACTTCTGATTGTAACTCTATTTTTAGGGGTGGTAACTAAAGTGCTGTGTTTTAATACAGATACAAGCTCAGATCTGTATTGGTACTTATTGCAGAATGATTTTCTGGGAAGTTATATTTTTCAATTTGGCTTGGGATTGTATTGGGGGATTATCTATTTCTACCATGATGGATTTAGAAAGATAGATTACTGGTGGACTTTACTTGTCTTTTTGCTGGGATTTATTGTTTATATTTACTTAGGAAAATTAGGCTTTGATTTTCGCTATATGCTCGGTTTTGACATGCTGTTTACTCCGTTATTTTTTGTTGCACTTCGGAGTCTGTTGGTATGGTTGGACAAAAGAAAAAAAATGAAACCTGTTGTTTGGCTGTTGAGTTTCTTTTCTTTGTTAGGTCTATATTCGTATCAAATATACCTAATTCATCAACCCTTATTTTTCGTAATCTTTCGTCAACTTAATAAATATGTTAGTATACCCACTTATCCAAAAATATTGTTTTTTATGCTAAGTATGGCTATACTCTTATGGGGATATACGGGTTTATTTGTGTTTTGCGATCGTCAACTCAGAAAGTGGATCAAGGGATAAAGCAGTCAATAGTCAATACGATTGAATTGAAGTGGTAAACTGAGCCAACAATGACGATCCCGTTGTTGACTCTAATTCTTCTCCAATCTAATGGTCTTGCAGATCTTGGCGACAAGTTTCTAGAATTTCATGCTCTAAATCGCTCAGTTCTGGAATGCGGTGAAAGCCTTGGGGCTTAAACTGGAGGTCTTGAGTCTCTAGAGTCTCATTAGAGGCGATCGCCACCGGTTCCAAGCCCATTTGATAGGCATGGGCAGTGCGATCGTAACTATTAATCACAGTCATGGCTAACTGGTTAGAGGTAACCTGTCCATAGAAACAATCAAAAGATGAATGGGGCAGATAAAAGGCTCCTAACAGGTTTTGCTCACGGGCTTCAAAAACCATATAGCCTTGACCGAGTTGATCCCGTTGAGGTGATTCTCCATAAAAATAAATCCCATCTGGGAAGTGGGCCACCCTTTCAGACTCAGTAACGGTTTGAGCCGATCGCGAAGCCGTTTGAGCCAGGGAGGGAGTGCTATTTCCCAAGGAGACCACTAGGGCGATCGCCAGAGGCGTTAGCAGCGATGAAGAGTGAGCTAACGTTGTAGTCAAGCGTTGTATCTGAGATGAAAAAAACTGAAACACCCTGGTCTCCTCCTTGAATGATTTTATGGATCGATCAATGAGCGTGTTGTGCATACATTTCAGAAGCACCCATAGATTGGGGGTTACATAATGGGCGCTTCTGGGGGGACTAAACCCTTCTCCTTAGCTGGCCAAATACTCACGAACCAAACCCCGATGGCGACGTAAGTAGGTTAAGGCTTGTCTTTCCAGTTGGCGGACTCGTTCGCGACTTAAACTCATGCGTTGACCCACTTGAGACAGGGATAACTCATGACCATCGGTGAGTCCAAAGCGCAAGTTCAACACCTCTTGTTGTTGAGGGGTCAGGTCAGCAATGAGATGGTGTAGATCTTGGCGCAGGAGTTCTTGAGTGGCATAGTGTTCTGGAGAAATGCCATCGTCTTCCAAGAGTTCTTGCAGTTCCGTATCTTGATTATCTCCTACCCGTAGGTCTAGGGAGACCGGTTGACGGGAGAGGGTGAGATATTCACGGATTTGAGCGGGTTTGAGGTCTAAAGCTTTGCCAATTTCCGTGGGAGTTGCACTGCGACCAAGCTGTTGGGAGAGTTCTCGTTGTATTTTTTTGATTTTGTTGAGTTTCTCCGTAATGTGGATCGGCAGGCGAATCGTGCGACCCTGTTGAGCGATCGCCCGCGTAATGGCTTGGCGAATCCACCAATAGGCATAAGTTGAGAATTTATAACCCCTCATGGGGTCAAATTTTTCCACTCCCCGTTCTAGGCCCAGGGTTCCTTCTTGGATTAAATCCAGAAACTCCATATTTCGTTTCTGGTATTTTTTGGCGATCGCCACCACCAGACGCAAGTTCGCTTCAATCATTTTTTGTTTGGCTCTTTGACCTTGCTTGACAATGCGATCCAACTCTTGAGGATCTAACTCCACTCGATCTGCCCATTCCTGGTCGCTAATGGGGCGATCGAGTTCGGCTTCTTGCTCCTCTTTAACTTCCATCAACTGCATCATATGCTGAACCTGTTTACCCAATACAATCTCTTGCTCGTGGGTTAACAGAGGAATACGACCGATTTCATGTAAGTATGTCCTTACCATATCTGCCGTATAGGTCGGAGGCTTAGTTTGCGTCTTGGTCATGGTCTTAGGCATAGGATTAGGTAGTCGTGATGATCGGGGTGAATGCAGAAAAACTTGAGAGCCAAAAATCGCCTACTTGGTTTCGTAGACGTTTCCCGGACATCTAGTATTAGAGATATCTATTTCTAGGGTTCCCGATTGATTGCCAAATCTTGACAACTCGGACTGGAGCAATCAGTTCACCCACCTTTTTGCTCCTGGTTCCGTTGGGACATGCCCTAACTTCAACTTATCTTTACCAGGATGGGGGGGATTTCAGGGTTTTGTCTAACTTACTTTGTCTCTAAAATAAACTAAACTTCGGGTTAAATACCTCCTCCTTTCAGGTGAATTTGAAGTTTAATTGTCTTACGCAAATTAGACTAAGTATTTGTGCTGGCTTGGCTTCCAAAAATTCATCTCCTTTTCTAAGATCTAGGATCGAATATTTTCCAGAATGTGTCAGTTCGGTTCATCATCGAGATTGCCGAACCTTTGCCTATGGGTCAAGTTGATTGAGATGACGAAATTTTTGCCCTTTGAGTTCCTGAACTCCCACAGTCACCGCTCTCAAGCCTGGATAAACTTCATTTGTAGTATAACGTAACTTGTTGATTAAATCAACCCCATAGTCCAGATCAAGCGTAAGGGATCGAGCGATCTCCTCACCTCCTGAAGGTCACCTGACTCTCAGTTTTGTCCATTCCCCATCCCTTCCCAGTCGCGACAAAAGGAATCTTCTGGCCCATAGGGATGCATTCCACAGACCAACAGATTCCCCCCATAAACTTGCCCATGGTAATGACGACATCCCACACAAGTTTGAGGTTGATGACTTGAAGGGCGATCGACATCGGCAAAGGGGTGGTAAAATGGCTCATCTTCCCTTGAATCTGGATTGGAGTCCTCAAGGGGTTCTATGTATTCATTGAAAAAAGCATCTAAATCCGAAAAGAGCAAATCATCAAGAGTTTCAGCAATCTCGACCGTGAGTTCTGCCAGCTCACCCACCCACTCTCCTAACTCTTCCTCGACTTCCCGAAATAATTCTTCAACTCCAGCAGTCAAGCTTTCACAGAGATTCTGCCAGTCTTTTTCCCAATCTTCCATAACCACTTAATCTTGCTGGAGTCGCTTCAGTTCTTCTTTAAGTTGATTCACCTGATCTCGTAAATGATTGACTTGAACTTCTTCATCTGTGGAAAGATCGGGATCGTCATCGTCTAGAATCTCAATCCGGCGAGGTTCTTTTGGTTTATCCTCTACATTGGCTTCTTCAGCTTGTTCATTAACCTGCTGTTGAGCGCGGTTGACGATTTCTTCGACCATCCGTCGAGCTTCTTCCGCCGTGATTTCGCCCCGCTCTACCATTTCGTTCGCCAGTTTCTGGGCCTGGGGACGCAAATCAGAGATGGCCGTTCCGGCCCTTTCCCCTGCATAGGATGCCACCCCAACTCCCATATAGAATGCTTTCTTGACGAAATCTCCTAAACCTGGCATCTTCCAACCTCTTCTGACACGGGGCGACCCGGAGTTTACGCCTATTACAAGCATCCCGTATTGCTGCTACCTTCCGGTCCTGACAAGGTTTGGGCGTTGTAATTGCATAAGTCCGGGTCTGCACTCTAGGATAGCACTTTAATCGGCAGTTGGGGATACTTTTTTGAGATTAAGCCTTCAAGGTTTTTGAATCAGGGTTTCTAGGATGCGCTGTTTGCGTTGACGGTCGATGGCAATTAAGCGGATGTACTCTTGGGGATGCTCTGCTAAAATATGGCTCAGTTGGGCGATCGCCTCTGGCAGACTTTGAGCCGATATGGGCCCGCCATTTTGCCACGATCCTGTCCTAAATCTCCGAGAATCAGCCATTTCCACGGCTAAACTATAGCCTCCATCGAGAATCTGTTGCACTTGTTGGGTAATCTCTGAGGGGAGATGAAGAGGAGGGGACTTTTGGGGTAAATTCTCCGCCACTGTGGGGGAGGGTGCTGTTGTTGGTGGTGGACTCGGTTGGTAGGTTTGGGATAATTTCAGCCGGTTAATATGGTGCTGTTGTTGTTGCAATTGTTCTGCTGTTTGCAGCAGTTGGTCTAAACTCCAAGTTTGGCTGGGAAATTCGGGGAGTTTTTCTTTACTATTGACCAAGCGCTTGCCAATTTGGTCATAACCGACGGTTTCGATCAGGTTTAAAATTTGTTCATCATACAGGCGCGATCGCAGTACGGCGAAGAAATCAATGGATTGGTCAGGAAACCGATCTATTAAGGGTTCAATCGTGCCATGGGGAAGACGATCCGGGGCAAAGATACCCTTAACAATGCTTAGTTTATCTTGGCGATCGGGTTCCCAATAAAATTTGTCCATCCGTCCATCCCGAATCAGGGGAGCGTAGAGGGTGGAAAAGTCGTTTCCGGTAACAATAATGGGGACGCGGTGCAGGGGGGTGGGGTCGTAGCTTCCTGGAAGTTGTACATCTGTGGGGCGATCGGCAATATTCATTAATGTGCCATGCACTAATTGGGTATTGACGGTATATTGGGTACGCTCATCTAAACGACCGGCTCCCGCATCCAAATCATTAATCATTAATGCGGTCATTTTTCCTCGGACTTTAATCCGTTCTGCTGCTTCCCGATAGCGCAATCGAATTAACCGAGATGGATCGCCTGCATCTGGACTTTCTAATTCTCCAGCCGACATATGGACAACTTCCACGCCCATTTTCTGAAAGATTAATTCACATTGAAAGGTTTTTCCTTCTCCCTTGCGTCCGTGAATCCCTAGAATGAGAGGAACGGGCACTTGGGGTAAGTCGAGGAAATTTTTACTAATATGGATGGCAACTTTATTGAGAAATCGAGGGGCAATATAATAATTCATTAGGATAGATTTTTTATGCCCCGATCTCCGATAGGGCAACTTGACTCAAGTATTGTATCAAACTAGATCCCTGTTGCTCACCGAATGGTATGGCGATCGCTAGGATCGGGGAGTGGCATATAAACCGAGTTGGTCTACCGTAGGGGTTCGCGGCTGCGATCGCTCATAAATCCCAAGGCGATCGCACTAATGACAAGGCTGAACACTAAATAAAGGGCAGGAGCGTAAACATTACCACTGATATTAATTAGCCAGGTACACACCAACAGAGACGTTCCCCCCATAATACTCGCGCCCAGGTTGAAGGAGAGAGAATAGGCTGTCAGGCGAGTTTCTGTGGGAAACAATTCCACCATCATTACTGGGGAAGTAGCTAACAAGGGGACAATTGAGATAGCTAATAGAATTTGAGCCAACCACACCTCGTAATTATTCGGTTGCAACAACAGCCAAAATCCAGGAAAACTCAATAACCCCAGACCCAGGGTTGTCAACAACAACAAGGATTTACGCCGTAGGGTACTATCGGATAACCAACCGAAGAGGGGAAGTAGCCCGATCTGAATAGCCAGGGCAACCACATTCACGCCTAAAACACTGCTCCGGGGCATATCGCTGAACCGATCCAAGTAAGTGGGGATATAGACCATCACAATGTAATAGGTAGCACTATAGGCCCCGGCATAAAACATCGCTTGTACCATAGGGACTAGGGATTGTCTTAGGGCCTTGAGTAAGGGAACTTGTCTTTCTTGTTGGTGTTCCTCAAAGACTTCTGAATCGGGGAGATTTGTACGAATGTAGAGTCCAGTCAATCCCAATATACCGCCAAATAAGAACGGCAAGCGCCAGCCCCAATTGTGCAGATCGGCCTCAGAGAGGAGATGGGTCATTAGGGTAACAATCCCTAAACCTAATAATAATCCGATGGTAGACCCCACATTGACGAAGCTAGTGGTGAAGCCACGCCGAGTTTGAGGGGCGGTTTCAGCGACATAGGTGACCGATCCAGTGAATTCACCGCCTACGGATAATCCTTGAACTAATCTGAGTAAAATTAATATAATTGGTGCAGCAACCCCAATCTGTTTATAGGTGGGCAACAGACCTAACAGGAATGTGGGAATGGCCATGAGGATGACTGAAATAAAGAGTTCGGTGCGGCGACTGACGCGATCGCCAATATAACCGAAGATTCCTGCCCCCAGAGGTCGCATGATAAACCCGGCTGCAAACACACCATAGGTTTGTAGTAGGGAAACCAGTTCATTGTTATGGGGGAAAAACAGCAGAGAAATGACGGGAGCTAAATAGCCATAGAGGGCAAAGTCATACCATTCGATCACATTTCCCACCACACCCGCGAGAATAATCGTTTTGGTATTGTTTTCGCTGTGGCTCGTCTGGTGAGCTGCCCGATCGCTGACGGCTTCAATTTTAGATGGTGATGTCACTCGGATCTTTAGTTAACTGCTTCATATATACTTTAGCTCAATCGATCTAAAACCATGAAGAGAGTTACTGTTGACATACTCACCGTCCTAAAGGAGCGGTGATTCTTGACGCTTCACTGACTGAT
>NZ_JAQOSO010000083.1 GCF_030068505.1 Roseofilum capinflatum BLCC-M114 | reverse complement strand
GCGAAGTCGAAGGGAGAAGGGGAGCAGAAGTCCCTCTCCCGTGGGAGAGGGATTTAGGGAGAGGGCACAACCCCCATCCCTGACCAGAGATTTGGTTATACTCAAACTAGGGTCACCCACCCACAACCTAACCCTGTTGAATAAAAATGACCTTTTGGCGTAACTGGTTTAATAAACTCCGAGGCAAAACTGCACCCCAGTCTACCGATACAGACTATGAGCGACTG
This sequence comes from Roseofilum capinflatum BLCC-M114, assembly GCF_030068505.1. Lineage (NCBI taxonomy): Bacteria > Bacillati > Cyanobacteriota > Cyanophyceae > Desertifilales > Desertifilaceae > Roseofilum > Roseofilum capinflatum. Next base: position 14,471 of record NZ_JAQOSO010000083.1, on the reverse strand, counting down.
TTGCAGAAACTCCTGCAAGCCACATCCGCAAGCGGGGGAGATTCGGCCGCAGTTTATCCCCTCTTGCAAGAGAACGTAGAACGAATAAACTTAGAACTGGCGCAAACCATACCCACCTTTGCTCGCAACCACTGGACAAGCGATACCATTATTAACTTGTTTAATTTGGGGAATGCCATTCAACAATTCCCGTTAGGGGAAAGAGCGCTTAACTTAGAAATTGCCCTTGTTATCTATCAAGTTGCCCTAGACTTTTTCCCACAAGAGACTTCACCCACTGAATGGGCAACCATACAAAATAGTTTAGCGGTTGCCTACTTATACCGCATCCAGGGAGAGCGGGGGGAGAATATCGAGCAGGCGATCGCCTGTTACGAAGCCGCTTTGCAAGTCTATACCCGTGAAAGCCTTCCCCAATACTGGGCCTTAACTCAAGAAAATATTGCTTATGCCTACATTGACTTAGAGAATCATTCTGAAGCAATCAAATACTTCAAAGCTGCTCTAGAAGTTCTCACCCCTGCTTCATTCCCCCTCAATGCTCTCAAAGCAGGGCGCAACCTAGGCAACCTCGGCTACGATCGCCAAGACTGGGAAACCGCCCTCTTCGGCTACGACCAAGCCATCCGCGCCGTCGAACAAAGCCGCACCTGGGCCACTTCCCCACTCCCCCAAACCCCCAAACCCCTCCACGAACACTTCCCCGAAGGAGTCCGCTACGCCCCCAGTAGCCAAATCCTCGAACGCCTACACCAGCGCCGCCAACGCCCCACCACCGGAGCCTTTTTCGCCATCCAAAACCCCACCCAAGACCTGCCCTATACCAACCTCGAAGTCGAACTCATCCGCCGCCGCTTCGACCCCAACACCCGCATCCTCAAACACCAGCAAGCCGACAAAACCACCCTCCAATCCGCCGATATCCTCGCCCAACTGCGCCAGAGCCTGTTTTTGCATTTCGCCTGTCACGCAGGCTTTGACAGCCAAAATCCCCTCAATTCCGCCCTCATTTTAGCCGGGGGTGCAGCCCCCCAAGGCTACGGCCGCTCCACCCTCACCCTCCGGGATGGTCGCCGCTTCGACACCGAATCCCAAGGCCTCACCCTGCGCGAAATCTACGCTAACCTAGACCTACCCCTCTCTCGCCTCGTCCTCCTTTCCGCCTGCGAAACCGGTCAAGTCGCCCTAGACACCACCGACGAATACATCGGCTTAACCAGTGGCTTTTTCTTCGCCGGAACCCCTTCGGTGATCTCCAGTTTCTGGTGCGTCGATGACTTCGCCACCGCCTTCTTATCCATCCGCTTCTATCAGGAATTCACCCCCCAAATCCCCGTCGCCAAAGCCTTAAGCCAAGCCCAATCCTGGCTCAGACAAGCATCCCAAAAGCAATTGTTAGACTGGTGTCAACATGACTTAAACTTCACTTCAGAGGACTTAGACCAATTTAAATTCAAGCTCCTCGACTATGACGACCCCCCCTTTTCTGATGTCCGCTACTGGTCAGCCTTCGGCGCAAACGGAATATAATTAAACAATGAACAATTAACAATTAACAATTAACAATTAACAATTAACAATGTAGGGTGCGTTAGCGACAGCGCAGGGCACCAAGATAAAAACCATAGTAACGCACCAAAATAAAAACTTAAAAACATGGCAGCAAAAGATTATTTTCACGACACTGTTAAAACGGCATTAGTCAAAGAGGGATGGCAGATTACCCATGACCCTCTTTACTTAGATTTTGACAGCGCTCGTGTTCAAATCGATCTAGCTGGAGAAAAACTAATTGCCGCAGAACGGGATCTCGAAAAGATTGCGGTTGAAGTAAAGAGTTTTCTTGCTCCATCCACAATTTATGAATTTCATTTAGCAGTAGGTCAATGTTTTAGTTATCGGGTAGCATTAAGACAACAAGAACCTGAGCGCAAGCTGTATCTTGCTATTCCTTTATTTACTTATCAAGAGTTTGTGTGCCGCCCTTTTGCCCAAACGACTCTTGAAGAAGCAAACTTAAATATTTTAGTCTTTGACCCCAATCAAGAGGTGATTGTACAATGGAAGAAATAGAAGACAAACTTAACTATTATCGCCAGAGTATTGAAACAATCATTAATCACTATGGTGCAGCCAAACCCGCTAATGGTGACATTGAGGTATATACATTTTTCGATCGCCAACAGGATCATTATCAGGTATTTCATGCCGGATGGAATCGCCATATGCGTATTTTCGGCCCCCTGATTCATATTGATATTCTCAACCATAAAATTTGGATTCAACATGATGGTACAGAAGTAGGTGTTGCCAATGAGTTAGTTGAGTTAGGAATTCCCAAGGAGGAGATTGTTTTGGCTTATCATGCACCGTTTATGCGGCAATATGATGGGTTCGCAGTGAATTAACAATGAACAACGTAGTGGACTGTTTCAGCTAATTTGATGCATTAGATTTTGTTTGTAGTGAGGGCTTCAGCCCTCTCTAGCTAGGCTTTTAAGCACTAAAGTGCTTACTACAAACAAAGCCCTATTTTAGATAAAAACCACAGAGACACGAAGGATACTGAGAAATTAAGGAATAAGGAGTAAGGAAGATGAGTGAGAATTTAATGCCTTCAGAGTCGGAATTATTTCTGCAAGATTTCTCGACCTGGTTAGAGAAATCACCGGCTAATTTACCGGATGTAGGCGGATTACAAAAGAGTCTACAAGACACCGAGGATAAACCGTTGGCGTTGGCGAAGGTGATTAAGGTGTGGTGTCGAGAACATGGGATAGTCTTAGACCGAAAGGAGTTAGCTGAGTTTCGGGTAAATATGGGAAAGAATTTATCCAACCAGGAGGAAAAACCGGAGGGGGAAAAACCTAGTGTGATTTATAATAAGGCGTTGATTGAGAAGCGAGTAGAAGAGGCAAAAAACAAGGGTGAAAGTTCTGTCTCCCAGGGGTGATGCCCTCTTCCCCCTGCCCCCTTCTCCCACGGGAGAAGGGGGTGAAAGAAAGTCCCTCTCCCTGGGGAGAGGGATATAGGGAGAGGGCAAGATCTTGAAGTCCCTCTCCCTGGGGAGAGGGATATAGGGAGAGGGCAAGATCTTGGCAATTCATATCAAGTCCGGTTAAACCGTTGTCATTGCGACCTCCAGGAAGCGATCGCCAAAACTACCGAGATGGTTGAGATTGCTTCACTCCACTGCGTTCCGTTCGCAATGACAAATTGTCACTGATCTAGTGGACTTGATATCACGCATCAATTGAACATAAGGAGAGCATGATGTTGAAAAGTTATGAAGCAATTTATCAAGATGATCAGGTTAAGTGGTTAACGGAAAAACCTGACGTGAAATCTGCGCGAGTGATTGTTACAGTTTTAAGCGAATATGAATATCCTAGAAAGCGACGCACTCCTCCAGAAAAAATTGCAGGAAAAGGCAAAACATTAGGGGATTTAGTGCGTCCAATTGTCGATGAAGAGGACTGGGACTGTTTGAAAGATGGAATCTAAAACCGTAATCTATGCTCCGGCTTTGTATTGGTTTTCCTATCAGTACCATGATGGGTTGGTGATGGGTGATGTCGATGAGTCTAGCTTGGAGGAGTTTAATGTTGATTGGGTACAAAAGCAGTATGAGCAAGTTTTAAGTCCGTTCGGGATTAAGTGGAATTGGACTCTACGGAAAGATAAGCCTGCATCACAGTTTGATTTGCTGAAAACTAAGATTGCTGAATTTGAAGTTCCCGGTCTCAATTTAGAGGGGTTTGTCTATCCCCAATCGATACATGATGCCTATGCTCTGAATCTGAATGTTTATTATCCAGAGCATTATCAAAAGGATGAATTGCTACTCAAGGATTTGAAAGCATTGAATCCGAACAATTGTTTTATGCCAGATGAGAATCGGGTGGGATATTTGGGACAAACGCTACTGTTAAGTACCTATTTGCCAGGTTCCCCTCCAGGCAATCTCTATGATTTAAAGGACTTGGCGACCGAGTGCTGGCTGGCGTTTTTTGGCTTGGAAAACTCGGAGCTGTTGCCCCGACTTTTTCTGGTTTCTCGATGGTTTGGGGGCTATTTATATGAGTATGGAAATCCGAGGTTGAGTTTAGAGGAAAATCCCTATGGTCGTTTGTTGATTTGGTTTTTGTTTGATGAGTCGCCAACCCTGATCTTAAAGAAGGTGTATGAAGATTTGCCGGAGTTGTTGTTGTATGCTCACAAGGTGAATAAAACGTTCCAACAAAGCCGTTCTGATTATGAGAAGGCGGATGGGATTATTAAAGCGAATGAGAAGCAGTTGGAGGGGTTTGATCGGGACTATTTGCAACGGGAGAGTATGGCGCGATTTTCGGATGAGGAGTTGAAGGGGTTGAAGTCGAGGCTCAAAGAGTTGTTGAAGACTTCGCTGTATTATTCCAAAGCGTTGCGAAATTTGGAGTATTGGTACAATACGATCGCCATCAACACCAAGAATTATCAGGAGCTGATCGAGTCTCTAGAGGGGGCAGCACAAGCCTCTATGGAAGGGTTTCGGCAGTTTGGAGAGAAGGAGGCGATTAATTTTCAGGAGCAGATCCAGGCGGATTTGAATTATTTTCGCCAGGGTTCGGGGTTGTTAGACAAAACGATCGCCACATTACGCGGTTTAGTGGAAATCGACCAAGCAGAAAGCGATCGCCGATGGCAAGCCTATGAAAAAGATAAAGCGAACGAAGAACGCAACGCAGAGCAGGCACTACAGGATCAGATTCAGGCGATCGGTATGGGCATCGCCACGGGGTCAATTTTAGCATCAAGTTTCGGTCTAATCACGCAACCCGTCACTTGGCCCTGGGAACCCAATCATGGCAAATATCCCCATCCGTTTTTAGTAGCACTGATCGTTAGTTTTTCCTTTGCCTTCATCGTTTGGCAAGCCATGAAACGCAAGTTAGCGAAAAAGCGAAAGCGAGATAACGATACGCAGACAGATTCTGGGGATTCTGGCGATCGCAATCAAGCGTGAAAAATGGTTTACCCATTACCCATTATATCAAGTCCGGTTAAACAGTTGCCATTGCGACCGCAGGGAAGCATTCGCGCTTCGCGCAAGCTTCGCTAACGCCAAAACTACCGAGATAAAAGAGATTGCTTCACTCCACTGCGTTCCGTTCGCAATGACATACTATAGTTGATCCAACGAACTTGATATTACCTATGAGAGGTTACCGAGAATGTAGGTGGCTTCGATGTTGCGATCGTCTCCTAATATCATTAAGGTGAAGAGTAAATCAGCCAGTTGTGAAAGATTCTCTGGTGGCATTTGCTTTTGATTGCGTAATTTCATTAACGGAGTTGCAGCCGGATTGATGATGATAAAGTCTGCTTCTTTTCCGGGTTCAAAATTGCCGATTTTATCCTCTAAATGTAAGGCTTGTGCTGCACCGAAGGTGGATAAATAGAAGGCTTGAAAAGGGGAAAAAGCTTGTCCTTGCAGTTGCAGCACTTTATACGCATCTCCCATGGTTTTGAGCAGGGAAAAGCTGGTTCCTGCCCCCACATCGGTGGCTAACCCCACAGGAATGGCGGGGGATTGGGTTTGGGTTGCGTGTAAGTTGAATAATCCGCTACCGAGGAATAAGTTAGACGTGGGACAAAAGGCGATCGCGCTCTGGCTTTGACTTAACCGTTGCCGTTCCGAGTCGCTCAGGTGGATACCATGGGCAAAAATAGAGCGTTCTGTGACTAACCCGAACTGCTCATACACATTAAGATAATCGGATGCTTGCGGGAAAAGCTGGTGAATCCAGGTAATTTCTTTCTTATTTTCGGATAAATGGGTATGTAGATAAAGATCGGGATATTGACGGAGTAACTGACCGGCTATTTCTAATTCTTCTGGGGTTGAAGTTGGAGCAAATCGAGGCGTTATAGCATAGAGTAATCGGTCTTGATGATGCCATTTTTGGATTAAACTTTGGGTTTGCTCATAGGCAGTTTGGGGAGAATTTAACAAAAAGTCGGGCGCATTGCGGTTCATGAGCATTTGCCCGGCAATCATTCGCATCTGGCGTTTTTGGGCAGCCGTAAATAAAGCGTCAACCGATTGAGGAAAAATGGTCGTTAGCACAACGGCTGTGGTTGTACCATTGCGGAGCAGTTCATCAAGAAAAAAATCAGCAATAGTTTGGGCATAGTCTGGGTCTTGAAACTTTTTTTCTACGGGAAATATATATTTTTCTAGCCATTCTAATAACTGCTCTCCATAGGAGGCGATCGTTTCCGTTTGTGGATAGTGAATATGGAGGTCAATAAAACCGGGTAAAATCAGTTTTCCGGAATAGTCTGTAATTTCGAGATGGGGATATTGAGCGTGCAGGGTTTGATAATCGCCGATCGCTTCAATTTGTCCGTTTTCTAGGATGAGTAAGCCGTCGGGAAAATAGCGCACACTCTCTGATTCCCCATAGTAGAAGGGGTTATGGAGAAAATCGGCGATCGCCCCCCGGAAGGCTGAGTAAGCAGCAGAATGGGCAGACATGGAGAAGATGAGTTAGAGTAAACTAAAGGTCTAGCTTGACTTTTCTGGAATTATTCTAATATAAACAAGTATTGAGTCATCAGAATTTAACCATGGAAACGGTGCAACTGGGTCAAACGGATATTCGGGTCACTCCCTTGGGAATCGGCACATGGGCTTGGGGTGATAAACTGTTTTGGGACTATGGCAATACCTATGGCGAAGCGGAAATTAGAAAGGCATTTGAGGCAACCCTAGAGGGGGGAATCAGTTTTTTCGACACGGCAGAAGTCTATGGGTTGGGAGAGTCGGAATCTTTGATTGGTCGGTTAATGAAAGAAACCGGGCGATCGCCGCAAATCGCCACCAAGTATTTTCCCGTTCCTTGGAGGATTAAACCAGAAACAGTATCCGAGGCGATTACCAATAGTTTGAATCGGCTACAAGTGGATTATATTGAACTCTATCAAATCCATCAACCGGTTAGTTTTCTGATGAGTCAAGAAACCTTGCTGAATCGGTTAGCGGATGAAGTGACACGAGGCAGAATTCAAAGCATAGGCGTGAGCAACTATTCCGCCCAGCAAATGCGGGAAGCTCACGGAATTTTAGCCAAAAAAGGGATTCCTCTAGCCGTGAATCAGGTCAAGTATTCCTTACTGAGTCGAAAAATTGAAATCAATGGCATTCTAGAAACAGCTCGCGAGTTAGGCATTACAATTTTAGCCTATAGTCCCCTGGCTCAAGGATTATTAACGGGTAAATATACATCAGTGAATGCTCCAACAGGAGCCAGAAAACTTAGCCCAGAATTTGGCCGGGAAGGATTACGGAAAATTGCCCCCGTGATTTCCCGCTTAAAACGAATTGCCGATCAATACAAGAAAACTCCATCTCAAGTGGCACTCAATTGGCTGATTTGCCAAGGAGTAATTCCAATTCCGGGGGCTAAAAATGCCAAGCAAGCTCAAGATAATGCAGGCGCTTTAGGATGGAGCTTAAAACCAGAAGATGTGGATGATTTAGAAGAAGTCACCCGTCCTTGGTTAAGTTAGAGATAACCTTCGAGACTTTCCTAAAGGGATTGTAAATCGACAATCCGGGGACAATTTCAGATAGGTTTCAGTGGGTCTATCCTAACAAAAATAAGCCAGAGATTAGCACAATCACGCTAGTGAGGGCTTGTTTTTGGGGAAAAGAAAGCACAAATCCAATGGGCCCGCGCTTTTTCCAGGAGAGTTTTTTCGGTTTTCCTAAAGCTTGGGTGATTCGGTCTAATAAGATAGCGACTAAAACAATGCTGACTCCGCCAACGGTGGCTAATCCTACATCTAACCGGCCGATGCCTCGCAATACCATTTGACCGAGACCTTCAACAGAAATCATGGAGGCCACAACGACCATGGATAGAGCTAAGAGAATGGATTGATTGACACCAGCGAGGATGGTGGGTAAGGCTAAGGGAACTTGGGCTTCCCAGAGGACTTGGTTGGGGGTGGAACCAAAGGCGATCGCCGCTTCCACTACTTCTTTAGAGACTTGACGGATTCCCAGATTGGTGAGTCGAATCAGGGGAGGAACCGCAAAAATCAAGGTAACAATCACTCCGGGAACTTCCCCAATCCCAAAGAGCATGACCACCGGAACCAAATAAACAAAGGAGGGTAGGGTCTGCATGGCATCGAGAAGGGGCCGCAATATGGAGTCAAAGCGATCGCTTCTAGCGGCTAAAATGCCAATCGGTAAACCAATAATGATACAGAACGTGACCGCACAAATGACCAGGGATAAGGTGGTCATGGCGGGTTCCCAGGTTCCCAGTAAACCAATGCCTGTCATAGCGGCTAGGCTATAGATGGCAATCCCAGAACCACACCATTGCCAGACGAGCAGCCCCAATAGAATTAAGAATAAGGTGGGAGGAATGGCTAATAAGCTGGCTTCAATGGTTGTGAGGACAACAGAGAAGGGAATTCTAATCAGTTGGAAAATTGGGCGAAATTGATCGACCAAGAAATTAACCAAGCTGCTGACCCAATCTCCTAGGGGTAAGGTATACAGTTGGAAGGGGTCAAGGAAAACTGGCGTTTCACTGATTAAAGATGGGGATAAAAAGTCAATCATGAATGTATTCAACGAAACAACATAACTTAAAGATCGTTTATGCTTTAAGGCCACTCATACTCATTAACACTTCTTTGGGGGTAATGATACCCTGGAATTGGCCATCCGCATTGGTGACGGCGATCGGCACGCCTGCCTCTGAGAGGGAAAAGAGTGCTTCTAAGCAATGAAAATCTTCGATTCTAGGAAAGTCATTGACCATCAGATCGGCTAAATTTTGATTGCCATTGTTGAGGGCATATTCTAGACGGTGTTTCTGAAGTAACCCGACGGGAACTTTATCTTCATTCACCACATAGAGTTGATTGACTCCTTGTTGTTTCATCTGTTCGAGGACAAGCTGAATCGTATATTGATCTCCATTTAAGGGGTTACTTTTGCGTGCTACTGTGCCGATTTTCAGAACTTGAGCGCGATTGACTTCTTGGGTAAAGGCCCTGACATACTCATCAATGGGACTTAAAACTAGGTCTTCGGGAGTCCCGACTTGTACGACTGCACCATCTTTCATGATTGCCACGCGATCGCCAATTTTCAGCGCTTCTTGGATATCATGACTAATAAATACAATCGTTTTCTGCAATTCGGCCTGCAACCGCATTAATTCATCTTGCATTTCCCGGCGAATCAAGGGATCGAGGGCGCTAAAGGCTTCATCCATTAACAAAATTTCCGCATCTGTCGCTAACGCTCGCGCTAACCCCACCCGTTGTTGCATCCCTCCACTCAGGGACGAGGGTAAATAATTTCGCCAGTCGGCTAATCCCACCCGCTCTAGAATGTCGATGGCCTTCTCGCGCCGTTGCTTAAGATCCATGCCTTGCACTTTCAAGCCATAGGCCACATTTTCGACGACTGTCTTATGGGGAAACAAGCCAAACTTCTGAAACACCATGGCAATTTTAGTGCGACGAACTTCCCGAATTCGCTTTTGACTCGTATGTACTACTTCCTCGCCATCAATATAGATATTGCCGCTGGTGGGTTCAATCAAGCGATTAATACAACGAACCAGGGTTGATTTCCCCGATCCCGATAATCCCATGATTACAAACAATTCCCCACTATTAATTTTCAGAGAAACATCTGCGATCCCCAGCACATTACCGGTTTCCTTCAGGATCATCTCACGGGTTGCCCCCTCTCGAAACCGTTGCAGGGCTGTCGAGGTATGTTTACCGTAGATTTTGATTAAGTTTTCCAGGTGGATTTTGGTTTCACTCATGATGATTCCAAGTATGACATCAATAGCGATCGATGGATAACCCAGCAGAGCGCTACTGTATACACTATAAACGACGACCCCATTGTTCTGAGCTGTCATGGGAGGATATAGCCGTTTTCTAATTATTTTCTAATTATTTTCTAATTAGATGAGATACAGACTTAGCCCCCCATCCTGCCCCTCTTCCCGGCCTTCCCAACTCACTCTACAATCTAAGGAATCAGGAGATGGAGAAATCAGGATATGACGCAAGATGCAGCTCAGACTCGGATTGAGAAAGATAGTATGGGGGAAATTGAGGTACGCAGCGATCGCTATTGGGGAGCGCAAACCCAGCGATCGCTGAAATATTTCTCGATTGGTCACAATTTTATCCCTCAAGAAGTGATTGTTGCCTTTGCCATCTTGAAAAAAGCGGCGGCAATTACCAATCAGGAGTTGGGTCAACTTCCGAAGGATAAGGCAGAATTAATCATCCAAGCTGCCGATGAAATTATTGCCGGTAAACTCAACGATCATTTTCCCCTGCGCGTGTGGATGACTGGAAGTGGGACGCAGTGCAACATGAACGTCAATGAAGTGATTGCAAATCGGGCGATCGCCTTTTCGGGGGGAGAACTGGGCAGCAAAACCCCCATTCATCCCAACGATCATGTCAATATGTCCCAGTCTTCCAATGATACCTTTCCCACCGCCATGCATATTGCCGCAGTTTTGGCGATCCATCAGCATCTGCTCCCCAAAGTAACCAAAATGCGGGATGCTCTACAACAGAAATCCGAAGAGTTTGCCCACATTGTCAAAATTGGCCGCACCCATCTCCAAGATGCCGTTCCCCTCACCCTCGGTCAAGAATTTTCTGGCTATGTAGCCCAATTGACCGCAGACTTAAAGCGCATCGAACAAACCTTACCCGATCTGTATGAATTAGCACTTGGAGGAACCGCCGTCGGCACGGGCTTAAATGCACCTAAAGGCTTTGCCCAACAGGTAGCCCGAAAAATCCAGCATTTAACCGGCTATCCCTTTATTTCTGCCCCGAATAAATTCGCCGTCATTGCTGCACATGATGCCATGATTATGACCAGTGGAGCATTGAAAACTCTGGCCTGTTCCTTGATGAAAATTGCCAATGATATTCGCTTTTTAGGCAGTGGGCCGCGCTGTGGTTTAGGAGAGTTGATTTTACCGGAAAATGAGCCGGGTTCTTCCATTATGCCCGGTAAAGTCAATCCCACCCAATGCGAGGCGATGACAATGGTAGCGGCTCAGGTAATTGGCTATGATACGGCCATTAGTATCGCGGGTTCCCAAGGGCATTTTGAGCTGAATGTTTTTAAGCCCATGATGATTTTTAATCTCTTAGAATCGATTACTTTATTGGGCGATACCTGCAATAATTTTACCGATTTTCTGTTGGACGGACTGCAAGCCAATCAGAAACAAATTAATACTTATCTGAACGAGTCCTTAATGTTGGTGACCGCCCTGAGTCCGGCGATCGGCTATGATAATGCCGCTAAAGTCGCCCATTATGCCCTAGAAAAAGACTTAACCCTCAAGCAAGCTTGTTTGGAATTGGGGTATATTTCTGCCGAAGAATTCGATCGCATTGTCGTAGCCGAAAACATGGTTTATCCCCAGTAACACCAGATCAATGCACAGGCTCTGAATTATGCTTACCCTAGAAATGGCGATCGCCAAAATCCGAGCATTTCCCCCCGAACAACAGCATCAAGTGATTGAATTCATTGAACGCTTGGAAGGGCGATCGCACCAACTGCCTGAAAACACCAGCCCCGATCCTAGCTTGGACAAAGAGCAAGCCTTTTTTGAGCTGGCTGGCCTGTGGGAAAATAAAGAGATAACCTCTGAATCCTTGCGTATACAAGCCTGGAACAGAGAGGATTAGATGATTTTATGTGATACCAACATACTGGTGGAGGCAGTAGTGGACTGTTTCAGCTACAATAGGGCAATAGGTTTTCTGGAGTGCTTTAGCGTAGCGTGTCTGGAGTGCGAGCGTCTCGCTCGCTAGGGAAAACAAAAGCGAGCAAGATGCTTGCACTCCTCTCATGCACTCCTCATAATGCATCAAATTAGACAGTAGTGCCGTGAAAACCCTAAAATGGTGGGTTACGGCGGATTGATAGATTGCTATCACAGTCTGGGTTTTAGCCGCCTAACCCACCCTACCCTAATCCCCTATTTTAATACAGTCACAACAGTAGGGTGCGTTAGCGACAGCGCAGGGCACCAATTGCTGAGGGAAAAGAAACCCGGTTTCTAAGACCCAATAAGTCCCTCTCCCGTGGGAGAGGGATTTTCCGCAAGCGGACATGAAAGGGGGATCAAAATGTACCTCATAGCAGCGAAAACTGCTGTATCGTGCTTTGGGCGCTCTATGTTGTCCTACTTTCGCATCTCTAGATAAAATTTAACTCGATCGCCCAACTCTTCCACATTCAAACCTTGCACCCAGTATTCTACCAGGGCGTGACCGAAAGCCCAGGCGTTTTTATCGGGGGTTGCGGGATTTTCCAACAGTTGGGGCCAGAGGGTCAAGAGTTCAAATTTGACTTCTAATTCTGGATCATTACTCAACAGCAAAAATAAATCATAGGCCATCTGTAACTTGCCAATCACGACCGGGAGCTGTTCGATGGGGATTTGTTCGGCGAGGAGATAGGCGAGGGTAGGCGAACCGGTGGCAATCGTTGATACAAATCGGAGGACGGGGCTTTTCAGGAGGGCGGTTAGTCCTTGGGTGGTGGCCATTTGGAAGGTGTAGCGATCGATAATTTTGGCGGCGGCTAGGGTACGGGCATCGCGATCGCGTAAAAATCGCGCTAGTCTCTCCTCTTTCACCGGCCCGATCGCCTCCATGAGCATTGCCGAGAGCTTGTCCGTATTCCAACTCTGGCGACCCATCTGCGTATCTGCGGTGACCACTGGAAGGACGCGATCGCACCACTCGCCTAACTGTTGCTGACGATACTCCGTTGCCTCCCGAATCGCCAACTCCTTCGGCTGCTCCCCTGCTTGCCAGTCATAGGGGGGCGACCATTCCCGGATGGGGCGCAAGCGGTCAACTTGAGTCACCAAGGTAATTAGGGGTAGGGTTTCATTCTGTTCTCGGAGTTGCTTCAAGAACGTCACATCCATCTGCAAAGCCGGATCGAGGGCAGGAGTCACCAATAAGACTAAATCCGCTTTAGCGCCAAACTCCAACACCTGCTCGGCCAAATCTGCCCGGTTCACCTGCTCATAACCGGGAGTATCCCACAGATTCAACCCCTCGCCATTGGCTCCCTGCCATTGATAATTCTGAATTTTGTCCGTGCTGGGCAAAACATCCACTTCCGCCCGTTCTGCTTGAAATAAGGTGTTAATCAGGCTACTTTTACCCGCCCCTGTCCGTCCCACTAAGAGCAGATTTAGGGGGTGTTGCTCGACCGCCTCCTCTGGAGAGGCTTTGGCAATAATGGCGCGGAGGGTTTCGGTTTTGGCTTTGGGTAGGGTTAGCTCGGAGGCGGAAACGTTCAAATCTGGGGGCGCTACATTGCCGTAGAGGGCGATCGCCTGCCGACAGAGATTCCGCAGAGCTGACTCCCGTAACATTTGACCCAAGTTTACCAATAATTCCTGAGTCGCCTGATTTCCCCACTTGCGCGTAGCTCGCTTGGCGGCTGCTGCGGCCGGATTCAGCAACCATTGGGCCCAACCCCAAGCCTGTAATACTTTACGCGCCGAGGGTTCCAACTTGCGATAGAGTTCATAGGCTTGATAGGCTTGGCCAACAGTCACCTGATTGAGAACCGGAGAAAGTTGGGTAATGGCGCGTCCCACATCCTCCACGGTTCCTTGAATTAACCCGTAGGCTTGGGGGATATAGATATTCAGGAGGGGATATTGGGCATCCTGTCCATAAGCCTCAGCCACACAGACTACCACGGCTTGACAGCGTTGAAAAAAGGCAGGCTGATCTTCCCAAATGGGGCGATCGCCTTTCGACTCCTTCAAAATCTTCTCCAACTGGGTCTCAATTTTTGCCCCAATTTCCGCATTACCAATGGCCGATTGAGTTTCTGCCGTCACTGCCTCCATATCCGCGCTCACCGCTTCCACGGCCGCTTCAAGCTGCTCCACCATGGGGCGCGTCCACAGCACCAACAACCAGCGCCACCCCAGGAACACCAGGATAAAGATCGCCCAGATCCAGCTAATACCCCAGGTATGGATCTGCCATCCGGCAGCAACGAGCAGTAAAATGACGATCGCGGCGATCGGGGTAATCAAAACGATCCACTGCCACAGCTTAAAACGCACCATAATTCACTTTCATGTCCGCGAAGCGGAAAAAATTAGAAGTTAAAAATTAAAAATTACTCTTAATTATACGAAAATATATGCTATAGCAAGTCCATTTGAGTTGTGAAATAGAAAAAGCCCTCTCCCTTTCATGTCCGTTCATGTCCCAAAGGGAAAGGAAAATCCCTCTCCCACGGGAGAGGGACTTTTCCCCTTCTCCCTTCGACTTCGCTCCCTTCGACTTCGCTCAGGGCAAGCAGGACAGCGCCTGTGGGAGAAGGGGGTAGGGGGATGAGGGGCAATGATTTATAA